>JBOHEL010000253.1:0-7244 GCA_050700995.1 Sciscionella sp.
GGCCCCGTTTCCCGCGCTGACAGCGATCGCCGCGGCCACCTCCACGATCCGGCTGGGGACCTATGTGCTGAACGCCTGCTTCTACAAACCCGCCCTGCTGGCGCGTGACGTCGCCGAGGTCGATCGGCTCAGCGACGGTCGCCTGGAGGTCGGCCTCGGCGCCGGCTACGTGCGAGAGGAGTTCGAGGCCGCCGAGCTGCCGTACCCGAGCGCCGGGCAACGTGTGGACTACCTCGAGCACGTCACGGGTTACCTCAAGAAGCACCAGCCGAGCGTGCCGGTCCTGATCGCCGGCAACGGAAATCGGTTGCTGACCGTCGCCGCCCGGCACGCCGACATCGTCGGACTGACGGGTGCCAACCCCCGCGGGGTCGACGACCCGCTTGCCGAACGCGTCGAGTTCGTCCGCGCCGCCGCCGGTGACCGGTTCGAGGATCTCGAGTTGAATATGGCTATCACGGCGGTGCCGTTGGACAACTCCGGTGTACCCGATTTGTCGCTGACCCGTAGATATGCGCCGACATTGTCCGATGAGGAGTTGCTGGCGATGCCCGCTGTGCTGACCGGGTCGCCCCGCGACATCGCCGACACCTTGCGGGGATACCGGGAAAGCTACGGGCTGACGTCTTTCACCGTGCAGGAAGGCCACGCCGAGACCTTCGCGAAGGTGATCGCGGAGGTCCGATGACAGCGCGCGGCGAAGGCAAACAAGGTGGAACCGGAGACTTTCGGCGCGATCGTTGAACCATTGCAAACCCGCCCGCGTGCCTAGGGGTATGACCGCAGGACAGGACGGGGTGGAGGACGGCCAAGAGAGGATGCGGTCGACGGCGCTAGCAGATGGTTTGCTCCGCGACGATGTCCTGCGCTCGGTGCGCTACTGCGAGGGCTACACCGATCTGCTCGGCCCAACTACGCCGGTCCGGCGCGGCCTCGCGCAGCGCGCGATGCGCAGCCCCGTGGTGGCGGCAGTCTATGAGCGCGTGTGGCGGCCGATCATGGTCGCAATCATGCGCATGCACGGGATTTCCGTGTCCGCTGAGCATGAGATGGCCTCGTCGGCGCTGCAGATCGGCGGTGACCAGCGGGTGCTCGACGTCGGGTGCGGCCCAGGCAACTTCACGGCTTTTTTCGCCGAGCAACTTGGCGGGGGCGGGTTCGTCATAGGGTTGGACAGTTCGGAGCCGATGATGCAGCGTGCCGTTCGCGACAACAGCGCCGAGCGGGCGGTCTACCTGCGCGCCGACGCACGCAGCCTGCCCTTCAACGACTGCGTCTTCGACGTGGTGTCCTGCTTCGCCGCGCTGCACCTCGTCCCCGAACCCATCGAGGTGCTCCATGAGATGGTGCGGGTGCTCTCGCCGGGCGGGCGGATCGCCGTCATGACAACTTACGGTCGTGAATCCGTGCTTCTGCGGAAGATCCTCGAACGCGGCGCCGCCAGCTGCGGCGTGCGGGTCTTCGATCGCACCGCCATCACGGCATTTTTCGCCGCCGTTGGATTGACCGACATCGAGCAGCAACTGCGTGGATTCTCCCAATTCGTCACGGCTCGCCGGCCCGACCAGATCAACGAGGTCGACGGTTGGCGCAGTCAGCCGCCCGGATGGGGGACGGAAGGCACAGCGCTTGGCCATTAGGACGCCTGCGAACGGACACGACTACCGCAGTATCAACGCCGGGGTGCGGTACGAAATGTTACGAAGGCTCCGATGACGAGCAACGTGCGCGGAGGAGTCCGGCTAAGCGGCGTCAGCAAGACTTACGGCGAGGGTGCCGCTGCGGTGCACGCGTTACGGAAGATAGATCTCGACATCCCCGCCGGCAAGTTGATAGCGATACTGGGTCCAAGTGGATCGGGTAAGACCACGCTGCTCAACGTCATCGGTGGCATCGAATCGGCCGATTGCGGGACGGTCGTGGTTGTCGGGCAAGACATTTCGGGTCGCCGAACGCGCGATCTAGGCGCTTTCCGCCGCGCACATGTGGGGTTTGTGTTCCAGTTCTTCAATCTGATTCCCACCCTCACCGCATACGAGAACGTGCAAGCGGTGATCGAGTTGACGGGCCGGGGGGACCGTGGCCGCGTTTCGGATCTGCTTGCCGCGGTCGGCTTGTCGGATCGAGCTGCTCATTTCCCGGCGCAGCTCTCAGGCGGAGAACAGCAGCGGGTCGCGATTGCCCGAGCGCTGGCCACCGACCCCGACCTACTGCTGGCCGACGAACCGGCCGGTGCGCTGGACGTTGCGACGGGCGGGCAGGTTCTGGAGCTGTTGCAACAGACCAGCCGCGCCGGGCGCGGCGTGATCATGGTGACTCACAACGAGGCCGCCGCCGAGATCGCCGATCATGTCATGCGGTTGCGCGACGGCGCCATCGTGTCCGTGGACTACAACACCGCACCGGCCGACGCCGCGACGATTCGGTGGTGAAGCGCCGTGATGATTAGCGCCTTGCACAAGAAAACTTTTCGCGACTTACGACGGCGGTTGCCGCAGGCCGCGGCGATCGGCGTGACGGTGATGCTAGGGGTATTGCTGTTCGTCGCCAGTTTCGATTCCTTTCGCAACGTGCAAGCGTCGTACGACCGAACCTATGTCAGAACACATTTCGCCGACCTGACCGTCACCGGCGGTGACCCGGACACAATCGCAGCGGCGATTAGTAACACCGCCGACGTTCGCCGCGTGGTGACCCGCACGCAAACCGATCGACCGATGATGATCAACGGCACGAAACTTGTCGGCCGGGTCGTCGGAATGCCATCGTTGCGCGGCCACGGAATCAACGACATCGACCTTCTCGACGGGCGACTGCCCGATCCCGCACGCGACGATCAGGTCCTCGTCGAACGTCACACCGCCAACACCTTCGACCTAGCCGTTGGCCAACATCTGCAGGCGTTCGACGGCACAAGGTGGCGTGACGCGACGATCTCGGGCATTGCGCGATCACCGGAGTATCTCTGGCCCGCCCGCAACCGCCAAGACATCCTCGGCGACCCTCACGCGTTCGCTGTGCTATTCGCGGCCGAACCGCTCGCCCGGACGTTGTCCGCGCGCACGACATCTAACCAGACACTGATCGAGATGAGAGGCGGTGCTACACAATCCGACCGCAACGGGGTCGCCGGCGTGCTGCGTTCGGCCGGTGCGGTAGATATCGAGGACCGTGGCGATCAACCGTCGGATGCGGCGCTGCGGGAAAACTTCAACGGCTTCTCGGTAATGGCGATCGGATTTCCCGTGCTGTTTCTGTCTGCCGCGGCCATCGCCGGGTACGTGTTGATCACCCGCCTCGTCCACACCGAACGACGGGTCATTGGCACTCTGCTTGCCCTAGGCGCGCGCCGGGGCGCGGTCGTCGGGCACTACGTGTGGCACGGCACGCTCATCGCCGCGGTCGCTGCGATTGCCGGAGTCCTCGCCGGGTGGGCGGCCACTTCGGCCTACACCACGCTCTACGCGTCTCTACTGGGACTCCCGGACACTGTGATCGAGCACCGGATCCCCACCGCCGTCATCGGTTCGGTCTTCGGACTGGCCACCGGAGTTGTCGCGGGGCTCGCACCGGCTATCAGCGCCGCCCGAACCGCGCCCGCCGAGGCGATGCGCGGCGACGGCGTGCGCCCGATGCGGTTGGGTCTGCTTACCCGGCTGTCGGCGCGGTGGACGCTGCTGCCCGTAGCGGCGCGGATGGCGCTCCGGTCTCTGACCCGCAGCCGACGCCGCACCCTCGCCACCATGGTCGGCGGCGTGCTGGCGCTCGTTCTGATCCTGGCCTCGGCCGGCATGCTGACCAGTGTTCGTGCGATGCTCGACATCCAGTTCAACTGGGTCCAACGTCAGGATGCCACCGTTCTGGCCGCACCGGAGCCCAACGCTGTTGGCGCACAACTACTATCGCTGCCTGGCGTGGCAATCGTCGAACCGGCAACCATCGCGCGGGTCAGCATCGCCGCGAACGGGCACACATATCCGACGTCACTCACCGGCTTCGAACCCGCCACGGTCATGCACGGGTTTCGTACCCCGGAGGGCGCCGCGCGGACGCTGCCACCCGACGGGGTTCTCGCCGGCGCTGCGCTTGCGAACAAACTGGGCGTGCGCGTCGGCGAAGAGATGACGGTCATGCCCACGGCCGGACCCGCCCGGCAGATTCGCTTGACCGGGTTGGTGGACGAACCGTTGGGCACTGCATTGTATGCGACAAACACCGTGGCCCGATCGATCACCAACGCTGGACCTAACGGCTACTTGCTGCGCTTCGACAGCGATGTTGACCGCGATCAGGTGCGTGCCGGTGCCACCGGCCTCACCGGCGTGGTCGCCTACACTGACGCCCACGCGGTCGCAAACCAAATCGAGAGCTACCTCGTCATCTTCTGGGTGTTCGCAGGCGCCATGCTGGTGCTGGGAGCACTGCTCGCATTCACGGTTATCTACGTGATCATGACGGTCAACCTGGCCGAACGGACCGGCGAACTCGCTACCCTGCGTGCAGCCGGCGCGCCGATTCGCCGGCTCACCGCCGCCGTGGCCGTCGAGAACATCGCTGCGATCTTGCTCGCCGTCCCAATCGGCCTCGCCGCCGGCATCGCCGCCGGATGGCTGTTCCTACGCTCGTACAACAACGACCTGTTCAACCTTCACTTTTCCGTCGGCCCGGTGGTGCTGATCCTGGCCACGGTCGCCGTCGTCGCGACCGCAGGTATCTCCCAGTTCCCCGCAGCCCGACTCATCAGACTCATCGACGTCGCGAAAGTTGTCAGGGAGCGGGCGGAATAAGCGCGAGCGCATAGACCGCGATACAAGCGGCGCCCGCCGACGCTCAACGCGTCGGCACAGCGGAGACCCGTAACGGAAACGGGGCTTGTTGAACGCGAGGCATGTGCAATCCGTGTCCTTAGTGAAGGGCAGCCTGGGGAGTATCAATGTGACCATTCGGCAGCGGGTCAGCCTGTCGAGGCGCGATCGCATCCGCGCCACGCTGTCGGACTACCTGGCCCTGACGAAGCCGCGGACCCTCCACCTCGTGGTGGGGGCGATTCCCGCGATGCTCCTCGCCGACCGCGGCACGGCGAATCCGCTGTTGATCCTCAACACCCTGATCGGCGGGATGCTGGCGGCGGCGGGCGCCAACACGTTCAATTGCGTTGCCGACGCCGACATCGACAAGCTGATGAAGCGCACTGCCGGCAGGCCGCTGGCGCGCGCCGCGGTATCGAAGCGTCATGCGATGGTATTCGGGCTCATGCTGAGCGGCGGGTCGTTCCTGTGGTTGTTGCGGACCACAACCCTGCTGGCCGGCCTGCTGGCAGCTGCGACCATTGCGTTCTACGTGTTGGTCTACACGATGCTGATCAAGCGGCGCAGCTCGCACAACGTGGTCTGGGGCGGTGCGGTAAACGGCATGCCGGTGATGATCGGCTGGTCGGCCGTCACTGGCGCCATCGGGTGGCAAGCCCTAGTGATGTTCGCGATTGTCTTTTTCTGGACACCGCCGCACAGCTGGGCCTTGGCGATGCGCCACAAGGACGACTACCGGGCGGCGGGCGTGCCGATGCTGCCGGCCGTGGCGACCGAAAGTCATGTCACCAAGCAGATCCTCATCTATACCCGGTTGACCGTGTTCGCGACGCTTTTGCTTTCGCTTGCCACCGGCTGGCTCTACAGCGCGGTCGCGCTGCTCGCAGCAGCGTGGCTCCTCGCGACGGCTCGCCAGCTCGACGTTCGAGTGCGTAGCGGCGAATCGGCCGATCCGCTGCGGCTGTTTCAGCGGTCCAACACCTATCTGGCGGTGGTGTTCTGCGCGCTGGCGGTGGATTCCGCGCTGGCGCTGCCGACACTGCTGGCGCACTGACCGGCTAGGCGCTGCGCGAGTGAACAATTGGGAACCGGATAACCAAGTCGTCTCCAGTGGCGACGAGCAGCTGATCCTGGTGGACGCCCATGACCGCGAGATCGGCTGTCTAGCCAAGGCCGACGCGCATCGGGGCGACGGAACGCTGCACCGCGCGTTCTCGTTGTTCGTGTTCAATCCCGCGGGCGAACTGCTCGTGCAACAGCGCGCGAACGGCAAACGCCTGTGGCCAGGCTACTGGTCCAACAGTTGCTGCTCACATCCCCGCCGTGGCGAGACGATGAACCGCGCCATCCACCGCCGCCTGTGGGAGGAACTCGGCCTACGCGCAGAGCTGAGATTCCTGTTCAAATTCCACTACCACGCGCAGTACGGCCGACAAGGCGCCGAGCATGAACTGTGCTGGGTTTACGCCGGTCGCAGCGCCGAGCGGCCGCAGCCGAACGCCGAGGAGATCGCGGCCTGGCGCTACGTCACGCCGCAGGCGTTACAAACCGAGATCGCAGGCGCGCCCGAGACCTTCACACCTTGGTTCAAGCTTGAATGGGCGCGCATCTCGCGCACATGTCCCCGGCCGCTCGACCCGATGCTTCCGAGGTAGACGGCACGGTCGCCGGGTGGCGCCAAGCGGCCTGCACGACGGCGCCGGCCCGGCCGACGACCATATGGCCCAGTCGGTGAACTGAAGGTCAACGTGCACCGTTATCACGGTATGGACGCTTCCGAGGCGGCCCGTATTGGCGCACGCGCAACCGTGACCGTCGATCGCGACGGCATCATCCGCCAATGGGGTGGCGCAGTCACCGAGTTGGTCGGTCACTCGGCCGAGGACGCGCTCGGGCGAAGTCTCGATGTCGTCATCCCGCCCGTTTTCCGGCCGCTGCACTGGTGGGGCTTCGATCGAGCAATGAAAAGTGGCCGTATGAGCGGCGGCACGCTCAAGCTGCCGGCCCTCTGCAAGGACGGTCGTATAGTCGTTGCCCATACAGCTATTGAGTTAATACCCGCCAGGGGTCGAGGTGCAGACGGCGCCGTCGTCACGTTCGTTGGCGTTGGGGGGGGTGCATGGCAGGGCAAGGCGTGGCAAGCCGCCCTCGCACCGATCAACCTCGCGCGCCGAATGGGGCAGCGGATCCGAGCGGCTCGCCGTTAAGGTCAGCCGCTTGAGTTTTCTTCCAGCTTCGCCGCTGCGCGTCGGGCCGGTGATCGACGTTCTGGTCGGTCAACCCGATCTCGGCGACACCTCGCCGCGCGAGGCGAGGGCGACCGCGTCGACGGCGTACGGGTCGAGTTCGAACAGTTCGCGCAGCGCCTCGGCATAGCTATCGCCGCCCGGCGCGCTGGCCAGCTGCTTGACCCGCACCGTGGGCGCGTGCAGCAGC
>JBOHEL010000254.1:0-7228 GCA_050700995.1 Sciscionella sp.
CCCCGAGCTCTACGCCCTCGCCACGCATCACGGCGAGAACACGTTGTCCGCGCAGATCTGGCGGCTGGAGCAATACAAGTCCGGGCAGGTCATCACCCAGTGGACGGCACTGCACTTCCTGATCGGTGGCGTGATCGTGGTGCTGCTGCTGTGGTTGATCGGGCACTTCACGTTCGGGATCTGGCGGTGAGGCATGGTTGACGCGCACGAGCAGAAGATCACCAACCGGTACACGGTAAACTACCCGGCGCACGAACCGCGCCAGGACGACCCACACCTGCACGAGTTCCGCGAGTTCAAGCGCCGGCGCAAGACGGACGGCACGTATCACTGTGACTTCGCTCAGCGGCACCGCGGCGGCGACACGTCCGAGTGCGACCTGACGCGGCCACTGGAAAGCCACCACTCACACATCGAGTACGCGTTGCAGAACGGTGTCGACATCGGCCTGTTGGAAGCTGACTTCCCCGGCATCTCCAAGCCGCAGATCGGCGAGTGGCTGGACTCGCCGAACAACCTGGAGCTGTTGTGCGTGGCACATCACCGCGGTCACGGCGGCAAGCACAAGGCGTCGGTCGCCGACTTCGAGGGCGAGAAGTACGTGAGAGGGCTGATCTCCTGAAGCTCTTCGGCTGGCTAGTTGCCGCCGAGGGTCAGTACCACGTCCTGGTGCGCGGCGGCGGGTGTGAGCACCTGGGTGCCACGGTGGGAGATCGTCAGCGCGTACGACGCGAGGCCACCCGGCACATTCGGCACGTAGAAGGTCATGCTGCATGACGTGGCGATGTACTGGTAGCTGTCCTGACCGTCGTCGTAGATGGTCCTCGAACCCGGGGTGATCGACCCGGTGGCGACGATCTGGCCTCGTGGGTTTGCCACGGTGACAGCGGTTCCGGGTGTCAGGTCGGAGTAGGGGCCACTGCCGTGGCAGGAGTCCGCTGACGGCGCTGTGATGCCCCCGGCGTCGTAGGACAGTCCGGCTTGCGGGTCTGTGATCGTTAGGGTGCCGGACACGCTGAACGCGGCGACGGCGTGCGGTGCCGCACCAGACGTTCCGGCGATGGCGAAACCGCCGCCGATACCGCCCGCGACGACGACCACGGCAGCGGCCACGATCCACGGCCACTTGCGGGAGCGGCGCGGCGGGGTGGGTGACTCACTCGATAGCTGGTCGAGCGGGGCAGACATGGCAGTCGCCTTTCTGGGGATGCCGTCCAAGGTAGCCGGTCATTGGTATTCGCGTGGATCATCCGGATTGTTACACCCGGAGGTGGGCATCTGATGTCCCGCAACGCGGCTACGCAGGCAGGCCGCATAGGCAGACCCTGGCGCCAGGTCAGTGCACGTGTCTACCGCGAGGAGTCGCACTGCTGGATCTGTCTCGGCTGGGTGGACCAGACGTTGCCGTCCGAGCACCGCATGTCTCGCTCCGTCGACCATCTCGTGCAACTGCGTCACGGCGGCCATCCACTCAACCGACAAGGCCTGCGGCTATCTCATCTGTCCTGCAACAGCAGTCGCTCAGCCAAGCTGCAGCGTGTGCCACCCGAGCGCTGCGCCTGCAGCGTCGGGCTGCCGTGTGCGGTGCTCGTGCCATCCCGCCGGCGTGGGTACGTGGCACTGGATGTCAGTGCGCTGTAGTAGTGGGGTGTGGATCTGGTGATCGTTCGACCACAGTTGACCGATGCTGATCAACAATCATGACCGATGTTGATCAGCCAAGATCGTTAATCAGAGTGATGGTGATCATGCATGATCAACCAGCGGACCCTAGGACTGATCATGCAAATGTGGATCAAGCTTCTGACCTGCGGAGATGAAGATCATGGGCGATGATCGGTGATCATGTCGCTGACCTGCAGAGACTCGTTTTTTAGGCCTGGGTCACGGACCCCGCTCCACCGGCTCCCGTAAATCTCCCCCCGTGACGGCATTTTCACAGGTCGGAGCCTTGATCAAATCGGAGCCTTGATCAAAAGGGTTGTGAGGTTTCGTGTCCACCGATGCTGAGCGCGCTCGCCGTTATCGCCGCCATAAAGCGGGTGATCACTCGCTCTGTGTTCCCTCTCGGTGCGCTGCCGCTGAAACGGTTCGCGGCACCGCGTCACCCGTGACGGGCAGCGTGACGCGACCGACGGGTCTGGATGACTCCGGCCAACGGTTGTGGGCCGAGCTGACGGCGGATGGCGCGCCGGCGCCGCTCACGTCGGTGCTGTTGCTGCAGACGTGTCGGATCGTGGATCGCCTCGACAGGCTGGATCGCCAGCTGCGCGGCGAGGACTGGCTCCGCTTCTACTCCCGCGACGACGGAGGCACCGAGGTGACCGTCTACGTGGACAAGGTGCTGGCCGAGGAGCGGGAGCAGGCGGTCGCTTTGAAGGGCTTGATCACCGAGTTGCGCCAGCTGATGGGCAAGGCGAAGCCGCAGGAGCAGAAGGGCGGTGGCGTCCTTGCTGATCTCGCCGCCCGACGTGCTGCGCGGAGCGCTTCGACCGCGGGTTGAGCACCGGCCGCCGATCAAGGCGTCGTTCGGGGATCTCGCGGCTGATCTGATGACGGCGGCGGGGAAGCCGTTGGAGCGCTGGCAATGCGACAGCGTGGATCTGCTGCTGTCGACCCGGACTGACGGCAAGTGGGCGTGTTACGAGTACGCGGAGTGGGTGGCGCGCCAGAACGGCAAGGGCGGTATCGGCGAGGCGCGGGTGTTGACGGGGTTCTTCGTGTTGGGCGAGGAGCTGATCATCTGGTCGGCGCACGAGTATAAGACGGCACTGGAGGCGTTCCGCCGCATGCGGGCGTTGATCCGGGCGCTGGGTAGGGCCGTCAGTGACACGCTGGTCGAGGTCGACGGCGTGTCGGTGAAGATCTCGAACACGAACGGCGAGGAAGGCTTCGAGCGCACTGACACCGGCCAGCGCATCAAGTTCATCGCCCGGTCGAAGTCCTCGGGTCGTGGCTTCTCCGGTGACACGAACGTTGTGGACGAGGCGTTCGCTTACACGACTGATCAGCAGGACGCGTTGATGCCGACGCTGATCGCCCGTCCGAACGCGCAGATCATCTATCTGTCGTCCCCGCCGTTGACGGGTGACACCGGCGATGTGATGTTCGAGTTGCGCAAACGCGCGGAGGCTGGCGGCGACGATTCGCTGGGTTACCGCGATTGGGGTGTAGCGGGCAACCTCGATCAGTTGGAACGCATCAATTTGGATGACCGCGGGTTGTGGGCGACGTCGAATCCGGCGCTGGGTTTGGGTCGGGTCACTGAGGAGACGATCGAACGTCTGCGCCGGTCGATGGCCGCGAACGGTGGGCGGGGTTTCGCCCGCGAGGTGTTGGGGTTGTGGCCTCGGGAGAACGTCGGCGGCGGAGCGATCGACGTGAAGCAGTGGACCGCTCTGTTGGATCCGGAGTCGCGCCGCGATGGTGATATCGCGCTGGCCGTTGATATCGCACCGAGGCGCGACTATGCGGCGATCGCGGTCTACGGCATCCGTGCGGACGGCGGCGGCCATCTGCAGCTCGTTGACTACCGGCCGGGCACCGATTGGCTTGTGGATCGTGTGATTGAGCTGCGTGAGGCGCTGGATCCGGTCGCAATAGCTATGGGTCGGGCTGTCGCGGCCTCGATCGAGGTGGAGTTGAACAAGCACGATGTGCACCGCCCGGAGAGCGCCGGTGAGCCGCGGCGTGGCGATCTGGCGGTCACCACGGCCACGGAGATGTCGGCGGCGACCGGGCAGATGTTGGATGCCGTGAAGCAGGGCACGCTGCGGCATATCGGCCAGTGCGAACTGGACGCGTCGGTCGCCGGGGCGAAGATCAAGGAGACGGGCGACACGGTGGCCTGGGCGCGCAAGGATTCCGCCGCAGACACCAGTCCACTGGTCGCGGTCAGTTTGGCACGCTGGGTGTTCGAGGCGCGCGCGCACCTGATCAACCGAAACTACGACTTGCTGGGGAGTGTCTGGTGAAGGCTGTGGTCACTACCCTGCTTGATGCGCTCGGGTTGCTACTTGTGAGCGCTGGCGCTGTGGCTGGCGCGGCGCTCGTGATCGGTGTCGGCCCGGCGCTCGCGGTTGGTGGTCTGGTTATCCTGGCCGGTTCCTGGCTGGCGGACCGTAATCCGCGCGGCTCCGCTGGCGGTGAAGGGTGAGCCTGTTTCGCCGGGATGCCGGGAGCATCGAGAAGCGCGCGATCACCGATCTTCCGTGGAACGAGGGCGGCGTCAAGGGTTCGACGTTCGTTCCGGTGGATCGGGCGTTGCGTCTGGGTCCGGTGTATGCGGCGGGTGACCGGTTGGCGGGTGCGATCGCGTCGATGCCGTTACAGGTGTACCGCAAGCGCTCGGATGGTAGCCGCGAGAAGTTGGGGCCGCCGTTGCTGTTGCGGGAGCCGTCGGTGCAGGGCACGTTGCACGACTGGATTTACCGTGCCGTGGTGTCGTTGGCCTACCGTGGCAACGCGGTCGGCATGATCACCGCTCGGGACAGTTTCCAGTTCCCGACACGAATCGAATGGTTGCATCCGGAGTGGGTGCAGGTTATCGACACCATCCCGGAAGGTCCGGGCTCCTTCATTAACCCGATCTGGTACTACCGGGGCAGGATCGTGCCGCAGACGAATCTGCTGCACATTCCGTGGTTCGTGATGCCATGGAAGGTGCTAGGGCTTTCACCGTTGGGTGCCTACGCGGCGACGGTGAACGCGGGCTTGTCGGCTCAGGAGTACAGCGTCGACTGGTTCAAGGCGGGCGGTGTGCCTCCGGGAACGTTCAAGAACGTGGCGCAGACGGTGGAGCAGGACGACGCGCAGACCATCAAGAGTCGTCTGGTCTCCTCGATCCGCTCCCACGAGCCAATTGTGTTCGGTTCGGACTGGGATTACACGCCAATCACGGTGACTCCGCACGATGCGCAGTTCGTGGAGACCATGAAGCTCGGTGCGACGCAGATCGCGGCGATCTACGGCATCCCGCCGGAGATGATCGGCGGCGAGACGGGCCACTCGATGACGTATCAGAACGTGGAGCAGCAGTCCATCAACTTCGTGCAGTTCACGTTGCTGCCGTGGTTGACCCGTTTGGAAGCCGCCCTGAACAGGGTGCTTCCTCGCCCGCAGTACGTGAAGTTCAACGTCAACGGGCTGATCAGGACTGACATGCAGACCCGATTCCAGATCTACGAGCGGGCCCGCATGATCGGCATCATGAGCCAGGACGAGATCCGCGAGGCCGAGGACTGGATGCCGCTACCCAATGGTGAGGGCGCGGACTACACGCCGCTGCCCATACAAGCGCAGGCGAGTGTCGCGTTGCCTCCGCTACTGAGTTCGCGCGACTGAGATGAAGGGCCGGAGAAGCGATGGCTGATGCACCGAACCTGGACGTGGCCGACGCCGGTCAACTCAACCAGGCCGCCCGCAAGGTCGCGATCGAGCGCGGATGGTCGATGCCGGACGGTTCCTACCCGATCCGCCCGCTGGCTAACCACGGCCGCGACGACCTGCAGAAGGCCATTCACGCGGTAGGTCGCGGTGGGGCGTCACATGACGCGATCCGCAAGCACATTATGGCCCGGGCCAAAGCGCTCGGCCTCTCCGATCTCATCCCCAGCAACTGGAACAGCAATGGTAGCCCCAGGGAGCAACCGATGGCAGATGTAGAGCGGCGCTATACGCCGGAGCCTGTGGAGGCACGTCAGGCCGACGGTCGCCGCAAGATCGCGGGCTATGCCGCGGTGTTCAACTCCGAGTCCCGCAATCTCGGTGGTTTCATCGAGTCGGTGGATCCGCTGGCGTTCAACAAGTCGCGCGGCGACGGTTGGCCGGATGTGGTGGCGCGCTACAACCACGACGACAACATGCTGCTCGGTACGACGGCGGCTCGGACCTTGCAGCTCGGTGTCGATGAGCACGGCCTGTCCTACGTGGTGGATCCACCGCAATCGCGTACCGACATTCTTGAGCTCGTGGAGCGTGGCGACGTGCGCAAGTCGTCTTTCGCGTTCCGCGCGATTGACGACGACTGGACACTCACCGACCAGGGCTTCCCGAAGCGCTCCCTGTTGGGCGTGCAGCTGGTCGACGTGGCGCCGGTGAACATCCCGGCCTATGCCGACACTTCAGCGGGTCTGCGGTCGCTGGCCGTGCACATGCAGGCACCGTTGGATGAGGTTCGCAAGCTTGCCGCTGACAACGAGCTGCGGAAGTTCTTCGTGCGCACCGACAATTCTGGAAAGCCAGTGTCCAAGACGTACGGCCCGGCGGCTCGCATGGCCATTCTCGGCAAACGCGACCCTTGGGGCGCATGACCTGATCTTGGTGAGCGACCAGGCAGCGCGACACGCACCCGGCGCTCATCGTTTCCCATCCGCCAGTGAGGCAGCGCGACACGCACCTCACGTGAGAGAAGGCCCGCAGCCATCGTTGCGGGCCTTTCGCATGTCCAGGGCCGTCCGGCCCGTCTTTGCGAGGCAGCGCGACACGCACCTTGCGCATCCCCCCATTCCGCTTAGCAAGAAAGGGATCTCACATGTCTGAGATCGTTACGCGGTTGCGCGAGCGGCGAGCCCAGGTCTGGGAGCAGGCCAAGGAAATCGCTGATCGTGCCTCCGAAGAGGGCCGTTCGTTCAACGGCCAGGAGGAAGAGCAGTGGCAGAAGCTCAACGCCGAGCTCGACGCACTGGACAAGCGAGTTCAGAACGTCATCGACGGCGAGCAGCGGGCCAAGGAAACCGAGGAGGCGTTCTCCAAGCTGGAGGGCAAGCCCGTCACCCAGCGCGGCAGCAACGCGCAGACCCCGGGCGGTGGTGGCACCAACGAGGAGCTGCGCAAGTTCCTGCGCGGTGAAGGTCCCCGCTTCTACGAGGTGCGCTCCGACAAGCCGGTCAACTTCCGCGCGTTGAGCGTGGGTGCCGCGACCGGCGGCGGCGACACGGTGCCGACGTCGTTCTACGACCGCTTGGTGCAGCATCTGATCGTGAATGCCGCGATCATGCAGGCCGGTGTCACCGTGATCCAGACCAACGGCGGCGAGACAATCCAGGTCCCGAAGACCACCGCGCATTCCAGTGCGGCGAGGATCTCGGAGGGCTCGGCGATCCCCGAGGCGGACCCGAGTTTCGGTCAGGTGCCGCTGAACGCCTACAAGTACGGCGCTCTCATCCAGATCAGCCGCGAGCTGCTGGATGACACCGGCGTTGACCTAGAGGGCTACTTGGCGATGGAG
>JBOHEL010000255.1:0-7216 GCA_050700995.1 Sciscionella sp.
CCGGGCGACGCGCTATGAGCAGCGCAGGTAGCGGGCACGATCGGCCCAGCATGGTGGCGCGGCCGCTGATCGTGGTGTTGCGTGGCTATCAGCGGTTCATCTCGCCGCTGCTGCCGCCGTCCTGTCGCTTTTACCCCAGCTGTAGCGCCTACGCGGTTGAGGCATTACGCGTACACGGCCTGCTACGCGGGAGTTGGTTGGCGGCGTGGCGGCTGCTCAAGTGCGGGCCCTGGCACCCTGGAGGGGTAGACCCGGTACCGCCACGGCGCGAACGCGGGCCAGGAGACTTGGACGATCACCGAAGCGGGGCCTTCCACCCCGCAGCCGAGGAGTAGTTTCGTGCTGAACTTCATCTACTACCCCGTGTCGTTCATCTTGTGGTGCTGGCACAAGGTGTTCGGTTACGTGCTGGGAGACTCTAACGCGATCGCGTGGGGACTCTCGATCGTGTTCCTGGTGTTCACCCTGCGGGCGATCCTGCTCAAGCCCGCCATCAACCAGGTGCGTTCGATGCGGCGGATGCAGGAGTTCGCGCCGCAGATGAAGGCGATCCAGAAGAAGTACGCCAAGGATCGGCAGCGTCAGTCCGCCGAGATGCAGAAGCTGCAGAAGGAGCACGGCGTCAACCCGGTCGGCGGGTGCCTTCCGATGCTGCTGCAGATACCGGTGTTCATCGGCCTGAACCACGTGCTGCGCAGCTTTGCCTACTATCCGAATCGACCGAACTACTTCTTCTCGTTGCATGACGTGCACTCCTACCTCGGCGCGAAGTTGTTTGGTGCGCATCTGGGTGATGCGATCTTTAACACCAGCATCGTTGGTGGACACGCGTTACATCATGCGACCTGGGTGTGGGGCGTTGCCCCGGTCGCGATCCCACTGATGATCATTGCCAGCATCGCGACGCACATGACGGCGCGGCTGTCGGTAAAGCGACAGATCACGATGAGTGCGTCCGGCACGCCGCAGTCGGCGATGATGCAGAAGGTCACCCTCTATATCTTCCCGCTCGGTGTGCTGGCGTTCGGCGGTGCACTTCCGGTCGGCCTGCTGATGTACTGGGTGAGCAACAACATCTGGACGTTTGGTCAGCAGCATTTCGTCTTCCAGCGGATGGACCGGGAAGAGGAAGAGAAGAAGGCCAAGGCGGTCGAGCAGCGCAACGCACTGGCGCCGAAGCCGGGTCAGAAGCCGAGTCAGGCCAAGAACGCCAAGCGCCCGGTAGGTAACACCAGCGCCCCGACGGATGGTGACAGGCAGGTGGATGGCAAGGTCTCCGGACAGACGGCGGAAGCGAGGCCCCGTAAGCCGGCGCCAGGCGTGAAGCCTCAGAAGCCTGCCGCCGGTGCGAGGCCGCAACAGTCGAAGGGCGGCAAGTCGGGTAGTGGCGCAAAGCCGGCACCTGGCAGCAAACCCGCGCCTGGAGTTAAGCCGCAACAGTCGAAAGGCGGCAAGTCGTCCGCCAGTGCTCAGAGCAATGGCCGTGCCGATACCGGCACGGAGATTCCTGGTCTGATCTCGGACCGAACACGTAAGAAGAAGCAGGACCGGAAGTCTCGATAAGTCAGCCGTCGGGTCCTGGAGAGGAGGCATTCGTGGTGGAGACACTGCAGGAGACATCGGACGTGCAAGGTGAGAGCGAGGGTTCGGAGAAGAGTTCGGCAGATGAGCTGTTGGTGCAGGAGGGCGACATCGCAGGCGATTACCTGGAGCGCCTGCTCGACGTACTCGACTTCGACGGCGACATCGACTTGGACGTCGAGGCCGGCCGTGCGATGGTGAGTATCGACGGTGGCACAGATCTGGAGAAGCTGGTGGGCGCTAAGGGTGCGGTGCTGGAGGCGTTGCAGGAGTTGACCCGGCTGGCGGTGCAGCAGGAAACCGGTGCCCGCAGCAGGCTGATGCTGGACATCGCTCAGTGGCGTGCCGATCGGCGGGCGGAGCTACGTGAGTTGGGGCGGACAACGGCCGAGAAGGTCGCGGCGTCCGGTGAGCGGATCCGGATGCAGCCGATGACGCCCTTCGAGCGGAAGGTGATCCACGACGCGGTAGCTGAAGTGGTCGGCACGACGAGCGAAAGTGAAGGCGAAGAGCCGCAGCGTCGGGTGGTTGTTATTGCGGCGCCGTGATTGGCTACTGAGAGTTCGAACGCGGCCCGTTTCACGTGAAACGGGCCGCGTTTTTGTGTGGGCGCGGTTGATGCGGCAGTGTTGTGACGGGTATGGGGGTAGCGCCGAGTACGGTTCAGAAGTCGGGGTTTGAATCGGTCGGTTTCACGTGGAACATCGGAGGACGTTGATGAGCGAGCCGGTGACGACGCCCGCTCCCCCACCGAGTTCCGCGTCCGTATTCGGCACCCGGATGGCCTTGGCCGAGCGTTACGTGGACCTGTTAGCGGCAGAAGGAGTGAAGCGCGGTCTCATTGGCCCGAGAGAGGTCGACCGGCTCTGGGAGCGCCACGTGTTGAACTCCGCCGTGGTCGGCGAGTTGATTCCTTGCGGCGCCACAGTGGTGGATGTGGGCTCGGGCGCGGGGCTGCCAGGCATTCCGCTGGCGATAGCAAGACCCGATCTGACGGTGACTCTGATGGAGCCGATGGCTCGGCGCGTGGCCTGGCTGGGGGAAGTGGTCGCTGAGCTTGCGTTGCCGATGCAGGTGGTGCGAGGACGCGCCGAAGAAGACGTTGTGCGGCAGCAGGTGGGCGCCTGCGATATCGCGGTAGCACGGGCACTCGCGCCGTTGGCTCGCTTGGCTAGCTGGTGCTTGCCGCTGATCAAGCCAGCAGGCAGGGTGTTGGCGTTGAAGGGCGCGAGCGTGTCCGAGGAGATCGCGCGCGATCAGCCGGCTGTGCTGCGGGCCGGCGGGAAGCCTCTTGAGGTCATGTGGTGTGGAGAGGACGTGCTTGATACGCCGACGACAGTCGCGGTCATCGAGCTGATGCAATCAAACGCCGGCGGCGGTAGGCGTCGCCGGAGGAGGAAGGACCGGTGAAGGTGCACCCCGAGTCGCAGAGCGTGGCGGCCGATGTTCCACGTGAAACGAGCCAGCAGTATTCCCCGGGTGACGGCAGCGTCGGTGCCGGAGAGGTACTGCATCCAGTCGGTCAGTATCACGGTTGGACCCCGATCGCAGAAGAGGCCGCGCGCGCGACCAAGGTGTTACATCCGGAATCCCTGAAACTGCCCCGTCCGGTCAAACGGCGCGTACTCACCGTCGCGAACCAGAAGGGCGGTGTCGGGAAGACCACCACCGCGGTGAATATCGCAGCGGGGCTCGCCCTTCACGGCCTCAAGGTCCTGGTCATCGATCTCGACCCGCAGGGCAATGCCAGCACGGCTCTCGGGGTGGATCACCGCGGCAGCGTGCCCTCCATCTACCAGGTGCTCATCGGTGAGTTGTCGATAGCGGAAGCCGCAGCGATGAGCGAACACTCCAGCAACCTCTTTTGCGTGCCTGCCACCATCGACCTCGCTGGCGCCGAGATCGAGCTGGTTGAGATGACCGCCAGGGAATCGCGGCTCAAGGAAGCCCTTTCCCCGGAAGCGCTCGACGAGCTTGCGCCGGACTATGTATTCATCGACTGCCCGCCGTCGCTGGGGTTGTTGACGGTGAACGCCATGGTAGCGGCAGAGGAAGTACTCATCCCGATCCAGTGCGAGTACTACGCACTGGAGGGCCTGGGTCAGCTGCTCGGCAATATTGAGCTGGTGCAGGCCCACCTGAATCCCAGCCTGCAGGTGTCGACCATCGTGCTGACGATGTACGACGGTCGCACGAAGCTCGCTGATCAGGTGACCAAAGAGGTGCGCGATCACTTCGGTGAGGTCGTTTTGCGCACGGTAATTCCGCGCAGTGTGAAGGTCTCCGAGGCACCGGGCTACGGGCAAACCGTGCTGACCTACGACCCTGGTTCACGTGGCGCGATGAGCTATCTCGATGCGGCGCGGGAGATAGCCGAACAGCAGTTGGCGAGGCCGGCCGCAGACGGGGAGAGAGCATGAACGAACGTAAGGGCGGTCTCG
Organism: Sciscionella sp.; assembly: GCA_050700995.1. Classification (GTDB taxonomy): domain Bacteria; phylum Actinomycetota; class Actinomycetes; order Mycobacteriales; family Pseudonocardiaceae; genus JBOHEL01. Next base: position 4,023 of record JBOHEL010000255.1, read on the forward strand.
GTCGAGGTCTCGCCGCACTGATTCCGACTGCTCCTCCAGCTTCGGGGCAGGGCATAGCTGCGAAGGACAACCGGGCGCTGCCTGGTGACGGTCACCGGGTGGTATCCGGGCGACACATCGGTGTCCCGACATCGAACGGGGACGCTCCGAGCGCTGCTCAGGCCAGCGGCGAGGTGGCCGGAGCGGTCTACCGCGAGGTCCCCATCGAGGCGATCACGCCGAACCCCAGGCAGCCGCGTCAGGTGTTTGACGAAGACGCTCTGACCGAGCTGCAGCACTCCATTCACGAGTTCGGTCTGATGCAGCCGATTGTGCTGCGCGATCTGGGGGATGCTCGCTACGAGCTGGTGATGGGCGAGCGTCGCTGGCGGGCCGCGCAGCGCGCCGGTCTTGATGAGATACCGGCCATCGTCCGGCAGACTGCCGATGACGCCATGCTGCGGGACGCGCTGTTGGAGAACATCCACCGGGTGCAGCTCAATCCATTGGAGGAGGCTGCGGCGTACCAGCAACTGCTGGAAGAGTTCGACGTGACGCACGACGAGCTGGCAAGCCGGATCGGACGCAGCCGCCCAGTCATCACCAACACCATCCGTCTGTTGAAACTGCCTCTCCCCGTGCAGCGTCGGGTGGCGGCGAACGTGCTGTCTGCCGGGCACGCCCGCGCGCTGCTCGGGCTGGAGGATACGGAGGGCCAGGAGGAGCTGGCCGCGAGGATCGTCGCCGAAGGGCTGTCGGTACGGGCGACAGAGGAAGCGGTGACACTAAGGAAGAGCGATCGGACGGCCAAGCCCAAACCCGCAGCAAGGAAGCCGATGCAGGCGCCGGGCTTGCAAGATCTTGCGAACCGCCTGTCTGACCGCTTCGACACGCGGGTGAAGGTCGACCTAGGGCGACGGAAGGGAAAGATCACAATCGAGTTCGGCTCGGTTGACGATCTTGAACGGATCGTTGAGATGATCGACAAAAAGCGACAAAACGAACAGTGAATTTCCGCAACCCATCACACCGGCCAGTTTCGTCACGGTGACGATGAGTTCACGTGGTCAAATTCGGGCGACTGCTCGCTCGACGAGAGCCGCGAAGACATCGCCGAGCGATTGGCTGGCAGCGTCCACTGCCATCGGCAGCAGCGAGGTCTCGGTCAGTCCCGGGCTGACATTGACCTCAAGGAAATGTGCGGTCCCATCAGGTGTCACGATGGCATCGGTTCTGGACAGATCGCGCATCCCAAGCAGTTGATGTGCGGCCACCGCTAACTCGCGCACCGCGGCGGCGCTCTGCTTCGGTAGCCGCGCAGGCGCATGGAATTCGGTGAGACCAGCGGTGTAGCGAGAGGTGTAGTCGTAGATGCCACTCTCCGGAACGATCTCGACAGCGGGCAGGGGGACAGGGCCGTCGTCGCCATCTATCACGGTTACCGCGACCTCGATTCCTGACACGTAGCGCTCGGCGAGGACCGTGTCGCCGTAGGCGAAGCAGCCGACCATCGCGGCGGGGAGTTGCGCTGCCTCCCGCACTACTTGTGCGCCCAGTGCCGAGCCGCCCTGGTCGGGCTTGAGCATCAGCGGCAGCCCGAGCCGTTCCACGATGGCGTCCAGCACCGCTTGCGCGCCGAGTTCCCGGAACGTGCTGTGTGGCAGTACAACCCAGTCAGGTGTGGCGAGCCCGGCCCTGACAAGATCGGACTTGGCAGTTGGCTTGTCCCATGCTCGGCGGCAGGCGTGGGAGTCGGCGCCGACGAACGGCACTTCGAGCATCTCCAGCACCGCCTGTATCGAGCCGTTCTCACCCTCCCCGCCATGTAAGGCGATGACCATGGCGTCCGGACCCTGCTCGCGCAACCGTGCCAGCAGCGCACCGTCGGCATCCCATTCCCCCACCGACAGACCGGCTGAGCGCAGCGCCGCCGATACCCGGCGGCCGGACCGAAGTGACACCTCGCGCTCATGGGAGAGCCCCCCGGATAGCACGGCAACCCAACGATCAGACACGAGCCAGCTCCTCGATGATTTGTCGACAAATCGCTATATCTACTCAAATGGAGGCGATCTATGGCGATAGTGTCATGCGGTGTCGGGGCCCGGCGTTTCTGGGCCGGATACCTCCCGGCGTGCCGCGGGCCCGAAAGTGGCGAACAGTTCCATCTCGCCCGCCAGCACGCCAGCAAGCCGCCGCACTCCCTCCGTGATCTGCTCGGGCGTCGGGTAGCAGAAGGACAGCCGCATTTGGCGGCTCCCGAACCCGTCGGCGTAAAACCCGGTGCCAGCCACATACGCGACGCGCGCGGTGACGGCACGCGGCAGCATGGCCTTGGTGTCCACTCCATCCGGCACGGTCGCCCACACGAAGAACCCACCGGAGGGACGGGTCCAGGTGCAACCGGGCGGCATGTACTGGTCGAGTGCCGCGAGCATGGCATCCCGGCGCTCGGCGTAGTTACGGCAGAACGACTTGATCTGGCCGCGCCAGTCGTGCGTCGCCAGGTAGCGGGATACGATCATCTGGTTCAACGTCGGCGGGCAGAGCGCGGCGGACTCGGCGGCTAGCACCAGCTTCTCGCGCACCGCGTGCGGCGCCAGTGCCCAGCCGACACGCAGACCGGAAGCGAAGGTTTTCGAAAACGAGCCGAGGTACACCACATTGTCGGGGTCCATGGCGCGCAGCGCGGGATTGACCTGGCCCTCGAACCCCAGCAATCCGTAGGGGTTGTCCTCGACGACCAGCACACCGGCACTGCGGCAGATGTCCAGAATCTCCTGGCGGCGGGCAACCGCCAGCGTGACACCAGTGGGGTTCTGGAAGTTCGGCACGGTGTAGAGGAACTTCACCCGCCGCCCTGCGCGTTCGCAGGCGCCAAGGGCCTGCCGCAGAGCCTCGGGAACCAGCCCATCCACGTCCATGTCCACGTGCAGGACCTGCGCCTGGTAAGCCGCGAAGGTGCCTAGCGCGCCGACATAGGACGGGCCCTCCGCGAGCACCACGTCACCTGGGTCGCAGAAAACGCGGGTCACCAAGTCCAGCGCCATCTGTGAACCAACCGTGACGGTCACGTCGTCGGCGTGCGAAGTGATGCCTTCCAGGGACATCACTTCGCAGACCTGCTCGCGCAACAGCGGCGCGCCCTGCGCGGTGCCGTACTGCAACGCCGTGAGGCCTTCCGTACGCAGCAGGTCGACGACCTCGGCGGTCAG
>JBOHEL010000256.1:0-7191 GCA_050700995.1 Sciscionella sp.
CTCGTGACGGCAGCCGGCCGAGCACAGAAGGATGGCAAGCGATGACTGAGCGGATCCGGGTGCGCGTCAACAGCCGCGAGCACACTGCGGACGTCGAGCCGCGCACGCTGCTCTCGGACTTCCTGCGGCACGATCTCGGCCTGCACGGCACGCACGTCGGATGCGAGCACGGCGTGTGCGGGGCGTGCACAGTGCAGCTGGACGGCGAGCCGGTACGGTCCTGCCTGTTGTTCGCCGTACAGGTGAACGGACACGACGTGCTCACCGTCGAGGGAGTCAGCGCGGGCTCCCCAGGAGGCGGCCTGCTCCCGATGCAACGCGCTTTCCAACAGGCGCACGCGTTGCAGTGCGGGTTCTGCACTCCCGGGTTCCTCATCACGCTGGAGTCGTTCCTGCGCGAGCATCCCTCACCGTCCGAATCGGAGATTCGCGCAGCTGTTTCCGGAAACCTGTGTCGCTGCACTGGTTATCAGGGCATCGTGGACGCGGTGACGCGCCTCGTGACCGTGAAGTCGGGAGGCTGAGATGAGGGCTGAGTACGGTTCGGACATCGCGGTCGACGTGCTGGCGGAACTGGGTATCGAGTACGCGGCGTTCAACCCTGGAGCGAGTTTTCGCGGGCTGCACGACTCGCTCGTGAACTACGCACCGGAGCGCATCGAGATCATCGAATGCGGGCACGAGGAGATCTCGGTCGCGATCGCGCACGGCTATGCCAAGGCGGCGGGCAAGCCGATGGCTGCGGTGGTGCACGACATCGTCGGCCTGCAGCACGCGAGCATGGCGATATACAACGCGTGGTGCGACCGGGCGCCGGTGCTGGTGCTCGGCGCCACAGGACCCGCCGACGCGAGCAGGCGCAGGCCGTGGATCGACTGGATCCACACCGCCAACGTGCAGGCCACACAGGTGCGCGACTACACGAAGTGGGACGACCAACCCGCGTCGCTGCAGGCGCTTCCCGAGTCGTTACTGCGCGCATACCGGCTGGCAACCTGCGCGCCAACGGGGCCGGTGTACGTGTGCCTCGACGTGGACCTGCAGGAGCAGCGTGTTCCTGAGGGCTTCCGGCCGACCGTCGCGGCGAGTCCCGCCCCCAGCAGGCTGGCGCCGGAACCGGCCGCGGTCGCGCGGCTGCTGGAGTGGCTGACGGACGCGGTGTTCCCGGTCGTGGTCGCCGACCGGGTCGGCCGCCATGAGACCGCGCTGCGCAAGCTCGTCGAGCTTGCGGAGTTGCTCGCGATTCCGGTGCTGGACCAGGAACGCACGTACAACAAGGCGGCGCTGAACTTCCCGACACGGCACGAGCTCAACCTCTCCGGCGCGATCGACGAGACACTCGCCGGCGCCGACCTCGTCATCGGCATGGATGCCAAGGACCTGTTCGGGGCGCTGCGTGCCGGCGACAGCGGGCCGGATGCGGTGCCGCGCACCCGGCAGGGCACGCGTGTGGCGCAGGTCGGGGTCGACCATCTTGCCGCTCGCGGCTGGAGCGGCGACTACCAGCAACTCGCCCCCGCCGACATGCACGTGGCGTGCGAGGCGGAGCCGCTGCTCGACGCGATCATCCCCGGCGTGCGTACCGCGCTCGAACGAGACGGCCGTCTGCGTGAGCTCGTCGCGAAGCGGCGGCGCAAGGTCGCGGAGGCTTCCGCGGCGATGCGGGCGCGGTGGCGCGATCAGGCCGATGCCGCTACCGGCAAGGAGGGTCGCATGGCGCGACCGCAGGTGGCCAGGGTGCTCGACGACCTCACGAGCGACCGGGACCGCGTCGTCGCCAACGGAACTCTCGGCAACTGGGTCCACCGGCTGTGGAACCTCGAACACGCCTACCAGTACTGCGGGGAATCCGGAGGGGCCGGCCTTGGCTACGGCATCGGCGCCGCGATCGGCGTCGCGCTCGCACACCGTGGCACGGACCGGCTCGTGATCGACCTGCAGTCCGACGGTGACGCGTTCACCACAGTGAATGCGTTGTGGACTGCCGCGCACCACAGGATCCCCGTGCTGTTCGTGATGGACAACGACCGCTCGTACTACAACTCGGTTCAGCACGCGGAACGCGTCGCGCGTGCACGTGGGCGGCCGGTCGAGCGCAAGACCGTCGGGCTGACGATCGACGACCCGCCGATAGATTTCGCCGGCATCGCGCGAGCGTCCGGAATGCATGGCGAGGGCCCGGTCGGTGACCCGGAAACGCTCAAGGCGAGCCTGTCCCGGGCGCTGGAGGTAGTCGCCGCCGGAAGGCCCGCGCTTGTCGACGTCCTCACGGTGCCCGAATGAGAGCGGCGAGAAAGGTACTCGTGGTCGGAGGCGGTATCGGCGGGCTGTCTGCCGCGATCGCCTTGGTGCGCAGGGAGTTTGACGTCGAGGTGATCGAGGCCAAGGAACGGTTCGACGAGCCGGGTGTCGGGCTCGGCCAGCCCGCGAACTCCTTGCGGGCGCTGCGTGCGCTCGGTGTTCTCGACGAGGTGCTCACCGCGGGATACGCGTTCGACGCACTCGACGTCTACGATCACAAGGGCGAGTTCGTCGTCGGTCACACGTTCCGGATGGGCGGCGACGTGCCCGCGTTCGCGGCGCTGCCTCACGCGACACTGCACGGGATCCTGCTCGCGGCCGTACGGGATGCCGGGGTGCGGGTCCGGATGGGCACTCGCATCGAGAGCATCATAGAGCACGCAGGCATGGCCGACGCCGCCTTCACCGACGGTAGCGGTTCGTATGACCTCATCGCTGGTTTTGACGGCATCCGGTCGGCCACCCGAAGGTTGCTGTTCGGCGACGCGCACGGCCCGACGTTCACCGGATTCGGTGCGTGGCGCATCGTCGTGCCACGGCCCGACGACGTGACGACCATGCGGTTCTATCAGGGTGTGGGTAACAAGACCGGTGTGATGCCGTTGACCGCCGAAACCATGTACCTGTTCCACGTCTGCCCCGAGCAGGGAAATCCTCGCCACGACGCCGCGACGATGCACCAGTTGCTTTCGGAGCGACTTACCGGCTATGGCGGCGTGATCGGGGACGTCGCGCGCGGTATCGGCCCGTCGTCGCGTCTGGTGTACAGCCCGATCGAGACACTGTTCGTGCCAGCGCCGTGGTACGCGGGGCACGTGGTGATAGCCGGAGACGCCGCCCATGTCGTTCCGCCGCATTTCACCGAGGGCGCGGGCATGGCGATGGAGGACGCCGTCGCGCTCGCCGAGTCGCTCGCCGACGACACCGAGCTGTCGTCGGGGCTCGGCGGCTTCATGTCGCGGCGTTTCGAGCGCAATCGGTTCGTACGCGAGTTCTCGACGGCGATGCTCTCCGATGAGCAGGGCATCGTGACGGAAGAACAGCTGCAGGCGGCGAAGCACAGCCGATTCGGCGACTTCGACATGCGCCTGCGGAAGGCCTATCGGGTGATGGACGAGCGCGTGCTGGATGCGGATCCGATCATCGAAGGCGCCCAACGGATAGCCTCGTTGTCGGGGCCGAAGCGAATGAGCAACCGATGACGGGAAATTCTCAGGCCATGCGCATCGCCGTACCGGACCTCGTGTCCTCGTCCTACTTGCCAATGCTCGCGGCCGTACGGTTGCCGCCTCCTGTCGGCCTTCCGGACCGGCCCGCCATCGACCACGTGTTCCCGGCGCGCGCGACACTGGAGGCGCTGCGCGACTGTTCCGTGCAGTTCGCCGCGGTTCCGGCGCATACCGTGCCTTCGGTGTTTCCGAAGTGGCGCGGCGCCAAGCTGCTGGTGGCACTGTCACAACGGACCTACTGGCTGCTGGTCGCGCATGTCGACGCGGACATATCACCCGGTGCGGTGCACGAACTGCACAATCTGCGGATCGCGGCCGCGCCGGGGCCGGACCACGCGTTGCGGCAGCTGCTGATCGACGCCGGTGTGGACTCCGACCGGCAGCGGATCACGATCGAACCGCTGCCCCGTCAGCGCCAGCCGGGCGAGTCATTCGGGGTCCGAGCGGCGCGTGCGCTTTCCGACGGCGCTATCGACGCGTTCTGGGCCAACAGCATGGGGGCGGAACTCGCCGTGGCGCAAGGCGTCGGCCGGGTCGTCCTCGACCCACGACGAGGGGACGGTCCGCCTATCGCCGCAACGTACACGTTCCCCGCGCTCGTCGCGACGGACGGCGTGATAGGTAGCCGGCTCGAGGACGTCCGCACGATCGTCCGCTCGATCGTCGCGGCGCAGCACGCGCTCAAAGAGGCTCCGGAACGAGCGCGCGAGGCTGTCGCGGGGCTGTTTCCGCCGAGGGAGGCGGATTTCGTCGAGCGCTTGACGCGACGCGACGCGCCGTACTACAGCGCCGCCGTCGATCAGCGGGCCGTCGACGGCCTCAATCACTTCACCCGTGCGATCGGCAGGGCGGACACGGCGGCGGACTACGACGGCGTCGTCGCGGCAGGTGTCCGCGACTTGTGGTCGGGTTGACACGGTCTACCCCGGCCGTCACACATCGAGGCCGGGATAGACCTTGGCGGCGTTGCGGGCGAGAACGTCGCGGAGCAGGTGCCGCGGCAGGCCTAGGTCGCGCAACGCCGCGACGTTCGTGGCGACGCCGGGGACGCCGGGCCAGTCCGTGCCGAACACACACTTCGCGGCGAGCTTGCGCAGGTCGAAACGTGCGTAGTACTCGGGGAGCTTGCGCGGCGGCAGGCCCGCGAGTCCGAGCCACACGTTTGGCCGTGACAGCGCGAGGAAAGCAGCGGTGTCGTACCACCAGCCGCGCCCGCCGTGCGAGAGTACGAACTGAACGTCAGGGAAGTCCCCGGCCACGTCGGTGAGCAGCTCGGGATCGCCGAATCTCGTGCGGGCCCCGGGAAAACTGGAACTGCCGGAGTGCAGCACCACGGGAACGCCGCGTTCGGCACAGATCTCGTAGGCACGGTAGAGCTCGGCGGCGGCGGGTGAGAAGCCGCCGTGTACCGGGTGGAGCTTCAGCGCGACCGCACCGAGGTCGAGCTGGCGTTCGAGCTCGGAGGTCAGCGGGTGGTGCAGGTGCGGGTTGAGGTTCGCGACAAGCCGGAAGCGCCTCGGGTTGTACTCGACGATCGGCAGGTTGTCCTCGATCGGATGGATGCCGAATGCGCGTGGTGAGTACTCGCAGAACAGCAGCGCGCGGTCGACGCCTTCGGAGTCCAGCAGGGCGTCCAGCCTGGCGGGGACGACCCGCCCGTCCGCGTCATAGACGTCCCGCCAAGCGTAGTCCTTGGAGAACTGGTTCGCCCATTCCAGCCACGCGGGCTTGACGCTGCCCAGCCGCGGCGTGTGCATGTGGACGTCCACCACGGCATCATTGTCGATCATAGTGGACTCCTCGGTGTCCAGTGTTCCGTCTCGTTCGAGTGTACGGAGGCACGCGTGTCGTGCTCACGGCGTCATGGTGGGCGCGTGTGGAGCCTGCGCATGCTCGCCAGTGCGATCGTCACGCCCGCCACTGTCGCGCTCGCCCCGAGGCCGAGCGCGAGGCCCGCGACGACGACCGCGCCCGTGAACACCGGAGCGACCGTGTTGGCGAACTGGTTCACCGTCATGCGCAGGCCGAGTGCCACGCCGTGTAGACGTCGCGGCGTCGCCCTTGTGATGATCAGTAAGAGCAACGGCAGTCCCAACCCGCCCGAGAGGCCGACCAGCACCGCGGGAACCCAGGCGACGGTGACGGCGGTCATGAAGGGTGTTACGGCCAGGCCCGCCGCGCCTGCCACGAGCCCGCACGCCGAGATGGCCACCGCGCCGAAGCGGCGCGCGAGCATGCCCGCGAGAAGCGTGCTCACGGCGGCCACCGCCGACTTACTCGCGACGACGATACCCGCCACACCAGTCGGTACGCCGCCGCCGACGAGCAGCAACGGGAAGAAGGCCAGCCACGCGCTGTTCACCCACAGCCTCGCGAAGCTCAGTAGCATCGCTACCCGCATCGCTTTCAGTCCCAGCAGCCCGAACGCCTCCACGTAGGCGATTCGAATTCCTACATGGACGGTCGCGGCCTCAGCAAGGCGCCGTTCGGTCAGCGACAATCCGAGCAGCGCCATGGCCAGTGCGAACCCCGCGACGAACGCGAACGTCGTCCGCACGCCGATCGCGCCGGCGATCAGTCCCGCGGTAAGCGGTCCCGCGAACCCACCCGCATTGGCCAGGAAGCTGAAGCGGCCGAGCAGCGACGATTGTCCTGAGGTCGTCTCGATGTCGCTGACGTACGTCTGCGACGCGATCCACGCCGTCGCGCGCGCGATTCCCAGCAGCAGTTGCAGCCCGATCAACTCCCAGAACTGGTCGAACATTAGGAACCCCAGCGCGAGCACCGCGCTGGTCGCCGCACCCGTCACGAAGCAGCGGCGCGGTCCGAAGCGATCGATGAGGCTGCCCGCCGCCACGGACAGCACCGCGGGCGTGAGGGCTCCCGCGCCGATGAGCCAGCCGACGAAACTCAGCGGCATCGCGAGTTCCCTGGCATACAAGGGCACCAGGAACAGGCTCATGCTGTTGAACGTCAGGCCGTAGACGCCGGTGGCGCAGCCGCGCGCCACCTGCGCGCGCGTCAACGGCAGCGTTACCCCGCTCGACCGACCGTCTCGCGGAACGTCTCCACCGCTCACGCCCGACTCACGCGCGATGTCGTCATCCTACCTGGCTGTAATACCATATGACGGACAATAATACGGGGCTTCAGGGCACCCAATAGGCTCGGACGGGGCGCCTGCTTAGTCCTGGTCAGATCGGCCGCACCATGGCCTCCAGCACCTGCTGGGTCAGTCCCGCGTGGTCGAGGTCGTGCTCGCCCGTCGTAACGACGTTCGGTGTACCGAGTGAACGCTTCGTCGAGATCGGTGAGGGCACGCAGGCGCTCGGCGAGCACGGACCGTCCTCGATCGCTTGTGTGGCTCCCTGACCGAGATGCGGTGCCACCGCCAGGACGGCATCACCGATCAACACGATCCGGCTTTGTGCCACGGCTCCGGGGCGATCAGCCACTCCTCCGGACAGAGAATTGTATGATTGTATGATGAGATTCTGTTATGCTCGTATGGCGGCGACAGGTTGGTTGACCCCGTTGACGGCGCGAGATGTGAGGCACAAAGGGTGTATCCGCGAGCATTCGACTACCTGCGGCCGCAGGATGTCAGCGAGGTGACCGCCGCGTTGGCGCGTTACGGCGCGGATGCGCGCGTGCTCGCCGG
>JBOHEL010000257.1:0-7177 GCA_050700995.1 Sciscionella sp.
AGACACCCAAACCCCGTCAGCGCTGTCCACCCACTGGTCTTCGGCTACGGCAAGGATCACACTGTCAACGTGATCAGTTCTGGCGAGGCAATCCGGTGTCGACAGATTGGCGCCGATGAGGCACTGGATGCCACCTTCATCGAGGAGGCTGCCACAATGCTGCGGGAACTGGTCACCGCCGGTGCGGCCCTGGGGTGGGTCGATCCACCCTCCGATGACCAGGTTGCCGGGCTGCTCCGCGATGTGGTGGCCGCGAGCGAGCGCGGAGATGCCAGCCTGGTCGTGGCGACGGCGGGCCAAACCCTTGCTGGGTTGGGCTACTGGTGGCGTTACAACAGGCCGACCCATCGACCGCATGCCGATGTCCAGAAGCTTGCCGTCGCGGGCCGGTATCAGGGCCGCGGCATTGGGCGGCTGCTCATGACCGAGCTGATCTCGAGGGCGGCGAGCATCGGGATCGAGATATTGGCGCTGGACTTCCGAGGGGACAACGATCGGGCGGCCGCACTGTACCGGGCGCTGGGCTTCCGCGAGTACGGGCGGCTGGCACGCTTCGTCGCCGTGCGATCAGCACGCTACGACGTTGATGATGGGAATCGCTGCTGCTGGGTATGACCCTCGCTACGACTGGCGGCTCGTGGATGCCTGCCTTTGCTTTGATCTGTCTGCTCGGTAGCAGTGCCGGTCCCGCGGCATTCGCGGCAGGTTGCCGCTTCGCCGACAGTCGCGCGGTGAAGTGAGTCGCGATAGCGGCAATGATGATCAGAGGGATCGCTACCGGCGCAACCTGCCACATCCACAGTGCATGATGCATGCCATGCCCGGTCACCAGCGAGGTATTGAAGATGGCGTCGCCGAGGTGATCGCCGAACGGCTTCGCCGCGAGGTAGGAACGAACATCTGACCCAGGGAAGAAATAGTTGGCCCTGTCCTGATATTGGGTGAAGGTCCGCAAAACGTGGTTGAGGCCGATGAACACCGGAACGAGCATCAAGGTCGGCAGGCAGCCGCCGAGCAGATGGATCCCATGCTCGCTCTGCAGCTTCTGCAACTCGGTGGCCTGTCGCTGGCGGTCGTTGGCGTACTTCTTCTGGATGGCGCTCAGCTGCGGAGCGAATTGCTGCACTCTCCGCATCGACCGCACTTGACTGATCGCCGGTTTCAGCAGCACAGCTCGTAGTGTGAATACCAGAAACACGATCGACAACGCCCAGCCGAGGGAGTTGGCAGCACCGAACAGGGAACCGAACACCTCGTGCCAGCACCACATGATGAACGACACTGGGTAATAGATGAAGTTGAGCATGGTTGTGACACCTCAGTGTGGAGGCGCGTTCCCTGCGACGGCGGCAGCGGTGCCCACGACGTCACGCAGCAGCCATCGGCACTACAACTCCGGTAGTTACCGATCCGATCGAACGCAAGCATGTGTTGCTCAGGGGTCGCGAAACGCGCATGAACGGTCGCGGACTATGCGTCGTATGACCGGCGCCGCCTGTGCCACGCGGGCGGCGAGCCCGAGGCTCTACGCCAGTCGAGGGCCGCGGCCGGGTGCGCGCGCTCGACAGGGACGACCGGGAGTGTCCGGGCTGCTCTGGCGACGGAACGCACCCCGCAGACACCGCTCATCGCGCGCCGGACCTAGAACGGTGACGCCCGACGCGCTGTCGCGGTGGTCAGAACCGGCGCGCAGAACGAGGGCCGAGAGCAGCATCGCAGCGACCGCGAGGCCGAGAACAGCCACATTCCCGTGTGGGGTGGGCGCACCGGTCGCCAACAGAATAGTGGCGAGCGAGAGCACCACGGCTACCCATCGAGTCATGGCGCTCACCTCACGAGGTCGTCCAGCAACACAAACCCTACGCGCTGCGGTCAGATCCGGCCGCGTCGACGGCCTGCCGATTGGTACTCCCTACCGGCTCGCCCACGTCCTCGACGACTACGTAATGACAGGCCCACGCCGCGACGTCTACGTTCGGTGACTCGGGTCAGCGCTCACAGCTCCTCGAATGGCGCTGCGTACCGAAACCGTCCCTACAGATCCCATGGGTATGAGCTCAGCGGCCGGACCTGGAAGTGCGCGCCCCAGGACGGCTCGGGCGCATGTATGGCGTGCGCAGCACCTGGTTCGAATCCGAAGCGAAGATAATAGTCGGTATGGCCGAGCGCGGAAGGTACCCATCACAGGCGAAGAGCTTTCCGGTCAGCGGGACTTTCGCGACGAACGTACATGACGCGACTCTACGAAACCGTCACGCTGCATACCGCTCATTATTTCCGCGCGCGGTGTTCGTGTGACCGTGCCGCCGCGTCGCGGTGGAGCCGACCTATCGGGTCACCTTGACGCCGTGCGCGGCGAGTGCCGCAGCGACCTTCTCGGGTTCGTCTGGGGTGATGATGGGCTTGATCGCGCGTCCGGTGTCGATGGTCAGTGCCGTGTCCTTGCCAGGGCGGCGAAAATCGAGGTTGTACCAGTGGACGAGGTCGCTGCTTCCCCAAATCCGAGCGGTTCCGAGCGGGCGCAGGCTTGCTTCGCGGATCTTCTCATAGGGCACTCGCTTTGTGCCAACGGGGAAGTAGTACCAGCGGATGAGCACTGCGTCGTCGGTACAAGCCACTCGGCCATCGTCGTAATCCATGGCTGGGCACGCTACCCGGGTGTACGGTCGCCGCCGCAGGGGTCGACCGCGCCGTGTTTTAGCCCGGCGCGCACCGGGTATCCAAGCGCTGCAAAGTGAGGCGAGACGCATGGTGAGCAGGGCGCAGATCGCTCAGGTCTGCGGACATCTCGGAGAAGTCGGGCCGGTGCGCCCGGAGTGTGTCGCGCTCGCCGAAGAGCGGGCACAGGCAGTCCGCGTGCACGCACCATCGGGTAGGAGGCGGCGATGAGGAACCAACCCGCGAACAGCGGCGTGACCGGCCAGACCCGCACTCGGGTGGAGCGCGAACTCGCGGTATTGCAGGATCAGCGCCGCGAGCTCGCGACCAGATTAGCCGGGCAGGACCCGGTCGGAGACCGTGCCGACGAGGCCGACGCCTTGACACGCGGTGACGAACTCGCGGCGGTGGACGACCGAATCGCCTCGCTGCGTGAGCTGCTGGACGCCTCTGCCGCAGACCCCAATCGTACCGATGCCGATTCCGATGGTTTGGTTGATGGCACCAGGGTGACGCTGCGTTTCCCGGACGGAGCATTACGCACACTGCGGGTGGTAACGATCACCGAAGAGGCGGCCGAAGCAGAGCGAGACACCGTCCTCACCACCGACAGCCCGCTGGGCAACGCCCTGGCGGGACATCACCCCGGCGATCTGATCACCTACCCCACTCCTGCCGGCAAGCAACGGGTCGAGTTGGTGTCGCTCACCCCACCCTCCCCGGACGGTAGGCAGCCCGGGAATTGAATTTGTCCGGCGACGGGGTTGAGCTGACTGTATTCCGGCTATCCAGCAACGGAAACATTCAGAAGACAGTCACGTGACGGGAGCACACCATGGAGCAGCGGAACTTGGGTGGCGGGTTGAGCGTGTCCGCGGAGGGTCTCGGTTGTATGGGCATGAGCGAGTTCTACGGTCGGGGTGACGAGAAGGAGGCGATTGCGACCATTCATCGCGCGCTGGAACTCGGGGTGAGGTTCCTCGACACCGCCGACATGTACGGCCCGTTCACCAACGAACGCTTGGTGGGGAAGGCTATCTCCGGCCATCGCGGGGAGGTGGTGTTGGCCACCAAGTTCGGCAACGAGCGCCGCGAGGACGGTTCCAGGGTCGGCATCAACGGCCACCCGGACTACGTGCGGACGGCGTGCGACGACTCACTGCGGCGCCTCGGTGTGGACCACATCGACCTGTACTATCAGCACCGCGTGGACAAGCAGGTGCCAGTGGAGGAAACCTGGGGCGCGATGGCCGAGCTGGTCAGCTCGGGCAAGGTCGGCCATCTCGGCATCTCCGAAGCCGCCCCAGACACGATCCGCCGTGCCCACGCCACGCACCCGATGGCCGCCGTGCAGACCGAGTACTCGCTGTGGACGCGTGACCCCGAAGACGACGGGGTGCTCGCCACATGCCGCGAACTCGGGATCGGGTTCGTCGCCTACTCCCCGATCGGCCGTGGTTTCCTCTCCGGACAGATCCGCGGCGTCGACGACCTCGACGAGGACGATTTCCGCCGCCACAATCCGCGCTTCCAGGGGGAGAACTTCACCCGCAACCTCCAGCTCGTCGATCGCATCCGCGAGATCGCCGAGGAGAAGGGCGTCACTGCCACCCAGCTCGCGCTGGCCTGGGTGTTGCATCAGGACTCCCATATCGTGCCGATTCCCGGCACGAAACGGGTGCGCTATCTCGAGGAGAACGCCGCCGCCACCGACATCGCGTTCAGCGACGAGGAGCTCTCCGGCATTGACGCGGCCGCACCCGTCGGTGCCACACACGGCGACCGCTACCCCGACATGTCCCCCGTCTACGCATGATCACGTTGCGGCAGAAGGTGTCCGGCTGTTCCCGGGACTGTCAGAGCCCTCCGAAAGCCGAAAGCGCCTACTACGCTACGGTCCGGACCGTCGAGATGACGATCACACACACGCTCCGGGTGGTGTCAAACTCGGGACGATTCAATCGGACGCCCCCCAACGACCAGCAGGGCCTCGAGCTGGGTGGCTGTGGACTCGTCAATCGCTCGGGTGTGGGTCGAGGCGTCGACCCACCGGCGAATGTGGGTGGGGCTGGTGCCGGGGATCGAGATCAGGGCGCTGCGGAAGTTTCCCCGCCCGGGCACGGTGAAGGTATTCAGTCGGTGGAGTTTGACTTCCGGTGGCAGGCCGGGCAAAGGACGTTCGTGGTGGACCGGGAACTGCAGGGCGATACAGGTTGGGAGGTCGGCTGGCGTAGGAGGTATCCATGGACGGAGGGCCATCCGGGCCAACTGGTAGTAGGTGTTGACCCCTGAGGCGGCGATGGAGATGCCGGTGGACCCGGAGACCCGGGGGTTGACCTCGATGCAGATGTAATCGCTGCCGTCGTACACGAACTCAAACTCAATGGCACCTTCGATCCCGCCGCTATTACACAGCTGGGTGAGACGGGTTGCCAGGTCCTGGTCGGCCGGGTCGGTGGATAGTGCCCGCGTGTGCCGGACCTGGGTAAACGCGAATGAGGGGGGGCCATTTGCTGGGCCTTTGAGGGCAATGGGTTGGATATAGACCCGACCATCGCAGCTGAGGACCTCGACCGAGCATAGGGTGCCTGTGATGCAGCGTTCGATGATGGCATTACCAGGTCCGGGAGCGGTCAGGTAAGTGTTGAGGTCGCGCTCGTTGGCAAGGTAGACGATTCCGTTGCCTAGACAGTCCCACAACGGTTTGACCAGGACGGGGTAGCCGAGCTTGCGGACCTGGGTGCGCAGAACAGACGTATATTCGACGTAATTGGGCCCGCGACCGTTGAGGAGGTCGCCGTCGACGGGGACGGCATCGGGGACGGAGATCCCGTGGGCGGTGAGTACGGATTTGGTGGCCCATTTGTTCGCGAAGGTGCTGGCCATGAGTGCGTTGCAGCAGACGACCCGTCCGCCGCGGTGTTCAAGTTGTTCTTTGACGAAAGCGTCTCGTACGGCGTTCTCGTCGGGGATGGACAGGCTGACTAGCGCCGGGCGGTCATGGTCGGCCAGGATGGTGCAGATCTCGGTGGCAGTGACCTCGGGGGGGATCTTGGTAGCCCGCCCTGGGAAGTCTGCAGGGGTGCATTCGCCATCGGTGTAGTACATCTGGGACTGCACGCCTCGACGGCGCAGCTGCTGGATGCTGTAGGCCAGGAATGGGGTGGCTTGGGCGACCTCGATCGACCGCAGGAAGGTCAGCGTGGTAGCGCTCATCGCAGCGACACATCCAGGGACTTGAGGCCCGCGTGCAGGGCCTGCTCGAGCTGATCGCGGTCGTTGGCGGTGGCGATCACGTACCCCAGCCGAGAAACGTTGTCCGCGACAGCGCCAACATGGTCACCGGCGTCGACGAGCAGTCCACGTTCTATGACGCCGTGAGGTATCGGCCCGCAGATGGTTGCGGCAGACACCTCACCGGCGGTGTCGGGGGTGAGGAACCGTACCCCGGCCTGGGACTGCAGGGGTCGGGGTGGGGGTAGGGGGCCGCCGGTGACGGCGCGTACGTAGGCGCGGGCGAAGTCGGTACCTGTGGCGTGGGTGACCAGCTTGACGATGTGGTCTCCTGCCGGTCGCAGCCCGGCCTCTATGACCCAAGCATCACCGTTGCACAGCTTGATCTCGATGTGGGCCGCGCCGTTGGTGAACCCTAGGGCACGCAGGCCGGCAGTGGCGGCGTCGGTTAGGGCGGTGGACTCTTCTTGGGTGAGGGCGGCGGGGATGGTATGACCCGTCTCAGCGCGAAAAGCGCCCTCGGTTGTGGCCTTCTCGGTGATGGCCTGGTGCTGGATCTCCCCGCCGGATGCCAGTGATTCCACTGAGAACTCTCGGCCGCCCACGTATGCCTGGGCCAAAACGGAGTCGTCCAGTTCAATGTCGTGGGGGAACTCGCGCGGGAAGGCTTGCGCGGCAGCGACGGCAGCGTCGAGTTCGCTGGAGCGGTGGACCACGGTGACCCCGACCGAGCCTGCGTTCTCCGTAGGCTTGACGACAACTGGGTAGTCGAGCACGGCAGCGGCGATCTGGCCGTGCAGAGAAACGGCGTCGGCGGCGTGCACGGTTGTGGCGTGCCGGACGCCGCCGAAATCGAACGCTTTGGCCATGGCCCACTTGCTGCGACCTGCATCGGATCGCGACGGGTCGTTGCCAGGCAAGCCCAGGCGGGCGGCGACCTCCGCACACAGGCCGGTAAAAAATTCCCACCCGGTCAGCACGCCAACGACGTGATGGTGTTGTGCGGCGTCGATAATGTGGTCGACGACCTGCTCGTCGGCGTAGTCGATGATGATCAGGTAGTCGATCTTGCTTTTCAGACAGGGGCTGTAGTTGTCGTAGAGTTGCTGGTGGGTGGCGACGGCGACGCCGAAGCCTTCGGCGCGGATGGCGTCGGCAAGCACTTCCCCGGAGTTGCCGAAGGCTTCCAGGAGCAGCACAGTGTTGGCGGGCATGGTGAGGTTCCTCCGAGCAAAAGCGGTTGGTGTGATGTTGGGCGTGCCGCGCGCCTCGGTCTAGACCGAGG
>JBOHEL010000258.1:0-7157 GCA_050700995.1 Sciscionella sp.
GGTATGTCTGGCCACGTCCACGAGTTCACCGCCCGCGGGCGGTGAAACTCGGCTGTCGCGGTCCCATGCCAGCGTTATCGCGATGCGGACCGGAGGCCGGAGTGGCAATTCGGCTGGCAGCTATGCGCCTGGAGGATGCCCGGAATGTGTGATTGTGACCGTTCGACTGCCCGCGCCACAGCGAGATCGCCATCGGTAGTGCACAGTGATCGCAAGGGCTCGTCAACATGTGAGGGACAGAGACTGATGACTACGGCAACCGTTGTTCTGGTCATAGCCACGGTGGCGGTGGTTCTTGGAGTGATGAAGAAACTCCACCATGGCTTCGTCGCCTTCGCCGCAGTCGTGATGGGTATCTCGTTGATGCACTCCGCGCTGGCCGCTCCTGCCAACGGTGTGGTCAACGCGATGGTCAGCTTGGTCACCGGCCTACTTCACGCGTTTGGTATCAGTAACGTGTGACGTGAGGTGATGCGCTGCCGAGCACCCTGTGTCTTTGTGTCGATTTCGCCGCCATGACCCTCGCCCACCACATGTCGTGAGGCGCATGCCGCGCCGTGCGCGACTCGGAACGACCGGTCGTCACCGCATGAATGCGGCTGTGCGCAGGGCTACTTGCGTCGCCTGAGTAGTTCTACGTACCCCGGAACAGGGGTCAACCCACTGCCGTCGCAAACAGGGACCCGGCAGGGTTGTCCTTGCGAGCGAAGTGGCAGGGCAGCCCGAACTAGTGGCCCGCCCATCTGGGGGTGGGGCGGGGGAGCGAAGGATCGGAGTGCCCATTTCGTGCGCGAGCCGCCGCGGCGGCGGCCCATACGAGGGGTTGGGCCGCCCCGTGCGGTGGTGTGACGGGGGTCTCATGCCGGATACGCGGGTGCTCGGATCACCTCGGTTGTGCCGGGCGGTTACCCTCGCAGGAGGCCCGCTTTGCGGCCAGAGGACCGACTACTTCCAGGAGTGCCGCCCCCGTGTTCGACACCCTTTCCGACCGGCTCACATCCGTGCTGACCAATCTGCGCGGCAAAGGGCGGCTGTCCGAGGCGGATATCGACGCCACCGCGCGGGAAATCCGCATCGCCCTGCTTGAGGCGGATGTCGCGCTCCCCGTGGTGCGCACCTTCATCGGCGGTATCAAGGAACGCGCGAAGGGTGCGGAAGTCTCGCAGGCGCTCAACCCGGCACAGCAGGTCGTCAAGATCGTCAACGAGGAGCTTGTCAAGATCCTCGGCGGCGAGGAGAGCGTGCGCTCAGGCACCAGGAGGCTGCGGCTCGCCAAGACCCCGCCGACCGTGATCATGCTCGCGGGCCTGCAGGGCTCCGGTAAGACCACGCTGGCGGGCAAGCTCGCGCGCTGGCTGCGCGCGCAGGGGCACACCCCGCTGCTGGTGGCATGCGACCTGCAGCGACCCAACGCGGTAACGCAGCTGCAGGTGGTCGGTGAGCGCGCCGAGGTGACGGTGTTCGCTCCGGAACCCGGCAACGGCGTCGGCGACCCAGTGGATGTCGCCCGCCGCGGTGTCGAGGAGGCGCGCCACGCACAGTACGACGTGGTGGTGGTGGACACCGCGGGCCGTCTCGGCGTCGACGAGGAGATGATGCGGCAGGCCGCCGACATCTCCGCCGCGGTGAGCCCCGACGAGGTGCTGTTCGTGGTTGACGCGATGATCGGCCAGGACGCCGTGACCACTGCGGAGGCATTCCGTGACGGTGTCGGCTTCACGGGCGTGGTGCTGACCAAGCTCGACGGTGATGCCCGAGGTGGTGCGGCGCTCTCGGTTCGCCAGGTGACCGGGCAACCGATCCTGTTCGCGTCGAACGGCGAGACGCTCGGCGACTTCGACATCTTCCATGCCGATCGAATGGCCAGCCGAATCCTCGGCATGGGTGACGTGCTCACCCTCATCGAGCAGGCGGAGCAGGCATTCGACGCGGAGCAGGCCGAAGCTGCCGCGGCCAAGATGGGATCCGGTGAGCTGACGCTGGACGACTTCCTGCAGCAGATGCTCGCGGTGCGCAAGATGGGTCCGCTCGGCAACCTGCTCGGCATGCTGCCCGGCGCGGGCCAGATGAAGGATCAGCTCGCGCAGGTGGACGAGAAGCACCTGGACCGGGTGCAGGCCATCATTCGAGGCATGACACCCGCCGAGCGGGACGATCCGAAGATCATCAACGCCTCGCGGCGGCTACGCATCGCGCGCGGCTCCGGCGTGCAGGTACGTGAGATCAACGAGCTGGTGAACCGCTTCTTCGACGCCAAGAAGATGATGGCGCAGATGGCGGGCCGGTTCGGGTTCGGAGGCGCCGGCGGCGGCGGCAAGGGCGGCAAGAGCCGCAAGGGTAAGAAGGGTAAGAAGGGTAAGGGTCGCGGGCCGACACAGCCGAAGGTGCGCGGCGGCCTGCCCGCCGGATTCGGCGGCATCGCGGCGCCCGGCGGCGGCCTGCCCGACTCGAGCGCGATGCCGTCAGGGCTGAACGAGCTGCCGCCCGGACTGCCAGGGCTCGATCAGTTGCCTGCCGGGTTCGACCCGTCAAAACTGAACTTCGGCAACAAGAAGAAGAAGGGCTAGGCAGTCGATGACGGCCCTGCACCTGCGTGGCGTGGTGCTGCCAGAGGACGACGTTCGCGAACTGTGGATCGTCAACGGCAGGATCCGCGGCAAGCCGGTCCCCGGTGCGCGCACGGTGCTCGACGGTGGCTACCTCATTCCCGGCATGGTCGACGCGCATTGCCACATCGGGCTCGGGCAGCACGGTGCCGTCGATACCGCCGACGCCGTCAAGCAGGCTGAGCTGGACCGCGACGGCGGCACGCTGCTGATCAGGGACTGCGGCTCGCCGATGGATACCCGGCAACTGCAGGAGCGCCTCGATCTGCCTCGGATCGTGCGTGCTGGGCGGCATCTCGCTCGCCCCAAGCGGTACGTCCCTCACCTTGGACTCGAACTCGAAACGCCCGAACAGCTCCCGGCTGCGGTGGCCGAGCAGGTGTCCTACGGCGACGGCTGGGTAAAGCTGGTTGGTGACTGGATCGACCGCGCGGCAGGCGATGCCGCCGACCTCGCGCCGCTGTGGCCGGACGACGTGCTCACCGAGGCCATCAGGGTCGCGCACGACGGTGGTGCCAGGGTGACCGCCCACGTTTTCGGTGAGGACGCGCTGCCAGGGCTCATCAACGCCGGTATCGACTGCATCGAGCACGGCACCGGCCTGACCGACGAGACCATCGCGCTGATGGCTGCCAACGGCACCGCCCTGGTGCCGACACTGATCAATACCGAGAATTTCCCTGACATCGCGGCGGCGGCGACGAAATACCCTGCCTACGCCCGGCATATGCGGCAGCTGCACGCGGGCGCGCCTGCCACTGTGCGTGCCGCGATCGAGTCTGGGGTCGAGGTGTACGCGGGCACCGACGCTGGCGGCGGCGTGGCACACGGGCGGATAGCGGACGAGGTGATCGCCCTGCGGGAGGCGGGCATGGCCGCGTCGGACGCGTTGGCCGCCGCATCGTGGTCGGCGCGGCGATGGCTCGGTTGGCCTGGCCTCGTGGACGGCGCTCCCGCCGACCTGCTGGCCTTCGACACCGACCCGCGCCAGGAGCTGCGGGCACTGCGCGCGCCGGTGCTCAAGGTGTTGCGTGGCGCGGTGCTGCGCTGAGGCACCGAAGGGGCTCGTACTGTCGCAGGTGCGTGATGCCTCGATGAGCCGGTGAAGGGAGGGAAGGTGGCGCGACCGCAGCCTCCCGGATTCTTCGCGCGATGGAGCCGGGACCCGCTCGGGCCTGCCAAGGAGCACCGCTGGGGTATCGGGGCCTTCGTGCTGGTGATAGCGGTGCTGGTGCTTTCGGCCGTGGTGCTCGCGGCGATACTGGCACCTGGTGCCTCGCCCGGCCCGGTGCCCATGATGACGGTGCTGGCTGGCACCATCGTGCCTGCCGTGCTCGCCGCGGCCGCGGCGCTGCTGGCGACCGTGCTGCGCGGCAACGGCCCGGTCATCGACCTGCGATTGCGGTTCTCGGCTGCCGATATCCGGACCGGGCTCAAGTTGGGCGCTGCGGGCCTGGTGCTCACGATCGTCGCGGTGGAGATCTGGACGCAGATCGTGGGTGCGCAGAACGCCACCTCGGCGATCGGCGCGCTGGTCGAGAACGGCAAGCTCGCGCTGGTCCCGGCGATCGTCACGTTCCTGTACACCTGGTTGCTAGGGCCGATCTGCGAGGAGATCATTTTCCGTGGGCTGTGCTGGGGCGCGATCGAGCACAGGTGGGGGAGGTGGTGGGCGTTCGGGCTGTCCACCGTGATCTTCGCGGCGAGCCACCTCGAACCGCTGCGAACCTCGCTGCTGCTGGTGATCTCGATCCCGATCGCGCTCGGCAGGCTGTTCACCGGGAGGCTCGCGGCAAGTGTGGTGGCACATCAGGTCAACAACTTCCTGCCTGCGCTCGCGGTGCTGCTCATCGCCCTCGGTGTCATGCCTGCGTAGCGGTCTGGCACAATGGCTTGCTGTCTGCCGCGGCCGGACCCTCTCCCCGCGCCGTGGCTGTCATGAACTCAGCAGCACCCTGGACCGTCCCCACTCGGTCAGGTGCTGCCCCCTTTCAGCACACGAGAGCTTGAGGAGCACCCCTACCCGTGGCCGTCAAGATCAAGCTGGCGCGACTTGGCAAGATTCGCCAGCCCTACTACCGGATCGTCGTCGCGGATGCGCGGACCCGTCGCAACGGCAAGGCGATCGAGACCATCGGCAAGTACCACCCGAAGGATGAGCCGAGCCTGATTGAGGTGAACTCCGAGCGTGCACAGCACTGGCTCAGCGTCGGCGCGCAGCCGACCGAGGCCGTGCAGCGCCTGCTGGAGGTCACCGGCGACTGGCAGAAGTTCACCGGGCAGCCCGGCGCCGAGGGCACGCTGAAGCATGCCGAGCCGAAGCCCGACAAGGCCGCACTGTTCGCCGCCGCGCTGGCTTCGGCGGGTGAGGAGCCGACGACGGCGGCCACCACGCCGAAGAAGAAGTCGGCCAAGAAGGCCGAGAAGGCCGAGGACGAGGCGTGAGCTTCCTCGCGGACGCGTTGGAACACCTCGTCCGCGGCATCGTCGACAACCCCGATGACGTGCGGGTGAGCCTGGTGACCAACCGCAGGGGCCGGACGCTCGAAGTACACGTCCACCCCGACGATCTCGGCAAGGTCATCGGTCGCGGTGGCCGGACGGCGACCGCGCTGCGCACCGTGATGGCCGGTATCGGCGGTCGTGGTGTGCGGGTCGATGTGGTGGACACCGATCGCTGAGGCGGTAATGACTGCGTCGCACAGGCTGGTCGGCAGGATCGGAAAACCGCATGGCTTGCGCGGCGAGGTGTCGGTCGTCGTGCGCACGGACTCGCCGGAGGAGCGGTTCGCGGTCGGTGCCAGCTTGCGGGCGCGCACTGCGGATCGCCAGGAACGCACGCTGACCGTGGTAGCCGCCCGGGAACATTCCGGGCGGCTGCTGGTCAGCTTCGCGGGCGTTCAGGAGCGAGCGGGGGCGGACGCACTGCGCGGGACGCTGCTGTTCGGGGATCCGGCGGACCTACCGCCGATCGACGACCCCGATGAGTTCTACGACCACGAGCTGGAAGGTTTGGCCGCCGCCACCGTCGACGGCAGGGCACTGGGGTCGGTGCGTGAAATCGTGCACGGTCCAGCCGGTGACCTGCTCGCAATCGACGGCCCCGAAGGGGAACTGCTTGTCCCCTTCATCTACCAGTTCGTGCCAGAAGTGGACGTAGCGGCCGGACATGTGCTCATCGACCCCCCAGAGGGCCTACTCGACTCGTGAGACTTTCCGGTGCTCCGGCACCGGAAAGTGCTCACGGGTCAGGAGCTGCGGTTATGCGTATCGACGTGGTGACGATCTTTCCCGAGTACCTGGTCCCGCTGCGGGCGGCGCTGCTGGGCAGAGCGGTCGAGCGCGGGTTGATCAGTATCGGCGTGCACGATCTGCGTGATTGGACACACGATGTGCACCGTGCAGTCGACGACGCACCGTATGGCGGCGGGCCGGGCATGGTGATGAAGCCGCAGGTATGGGGCGAGGCGCTGGATTCGGTATGCGGGGGCGAGCCGCCGCCGCGGCTGGTCGTGCCGACACCAGCCGGCAGCCCGTTCACTCAGCGGCTGGCCCAGGAGTATGCCGCCGAGCCCCGGCTGGTATTCGCCTGCGGTCGGTACGAGGGCATAGATCAGCGGGTGATCGACGACGCCGGTCGCCGGATGCGGGTGGACGAGGTTTCCCTCGGCGACTACGTGCTGGTCGGCGGCGAGGTCGCCGTGCTGGCGATGGTCGAGGCCGTAGCGCGGTTGCTGCCCGGTGTGCTTGGCAACCCGTCGTCGGCGCAGCAGGACTCCTTCGCGGCAGCGCTGGACGGTCTGCTTGAGGGGCCGAGCTACACCCGCCCTGAAAGCTGGCGCGGGCTGGATGTGCCCGAGGTGCTGCGGTCGGGTAACCATGCCGCGATCGCGCGCTGGCGCAGGGACCGGGCGCTCGAGCGTACCTACCGGCTTCGCCCCGAACTGCTGGAAACCCTGCCTGAGCAGGTGTTCGACCGCCACGACAGAGAGCTACTCAGCCGGCTGCGGCAACCGCCTGCCTGCCCCGATTTCAGCCCGTGACCCCTCGTCTGGCACACTAACGAAGTTGCTGCTGCCGGGTTCGTTTCCCGGAGCGCTACCGAGTCAGGCTCGTACCCGAGACGCTGCGCGTCCGTGCGAGGGGCATGTACCACACACGATGCACGAGGACGGACCACCGATGAACACCCTGGACGCGCTGGACGCCCAGTCGCTGCGTTCCGACATTCCGGATTTCCGGCCGGGCGACACTCTGAAGGTGCACGTCCGCGTGATCGAGGGCTCGCGCGAGCGGGTTCAGGTGTTCACCGGCGCGGTGATCCGCCGTCAGGGCGGTGGCGTCCGGGAGACCTTCACCGTTCGCAAGGTGTCTTTCGGTGTCGGCGTGGAGCGCACTTTCCCGGTGCACACACCGAACATCGCTAAGATCGAGGTGGCCACTCTAGGGGATGTCCGCCGCGCGAAGCTGTACTACCTGCGTGACTTGCGTGGTAAGGCAGCGAAGATCAAAGAAAAGCGCCACGCCCGTTCGTCATCCTGAACCGCCTCC
>JBOHEL010000259.1:0-7139 GCA_050700995.1 Sciscionella sp.
GTCTACATCGTCGATGTCCGGCCGAAACTGATCGAGATACAACGCGGCTCGCACTGAGCGCTCGCTGGGCCGTCGCCGCGCCCGCACTACGATGTCGGCCATGTGGGCAATCGCCGGAACTCTTGATGTGTTTTCTCCGACCGACCACGCCGAGCTGCTCGCCGAGCCGGTGATCGAGGGGTTGGCGCAGCTCGATCCGGTCGACGCGGCGCGTTGTGGCGTTGTCGAGATCGATCCTGAGCTGGCCGATACCGCGGCGTTCTGCGAGCGCTACGGCTCCCCGCTTGACGCCTCGGCGAACTGCGTTGTGGTCGCGGGCAAGCGGGCAGGAGAGCAGCGGTTCGCCGCCTGCCTGGTGCTCGCCACCACCCGGGCCGACGTCAACGGCATCGTGAAACGGCGGCTTGACGTCCGCAAGGCGTCATTCGCGCCGATGGCCGAGGCCTGCGAACTGACCGGGATGGCCTATGGCGGTATCACGCCTCTCGGGCTGCCGGCGAGCTGGCCGCTGCTGATCGATTCCGCGGTCGCCGGGGCCGCCGAGCTGGTCGTCGGCAGCGGGCTGCGCCGCAGCAAGCTGCTGGTTCCTGGTGAGGTGTTGGCGAAACTGGACTCCGCCGAGGTCATCGACGGTCTCGGGCGCGCCGTCGGTTAGAGCTAGAGGATCACGGTGTGGTTACCACGCAGCAGCACCCGGTCCTCCAGATGCCAGCGCAGGCCGCGCGCCAGCGTGACCTTCTCGATATCGCGGCCCTTGCGCACCATGTCGGTCACCGAATCACGGTGGTCGACCCTGATCACGTCCTGCTCGATGATCGGACCTGCGTCCAGATCCGCCGTCACATAGTGGCAGGTCGCCCCGATCAGCTTCACGCCTCTGGCGTGCGCCTGGTGATACGGGCGGGCACCGACGAACGACGGAAGGAAGCTGTGATGGATGTTGATCGCGCGTCCTGCCCAGTCCGCGCACAGCTCCGATGGCAGGACCTGCATGAACCGCGCCAGCACAATCGCATGTGGACGATGGCTGTCGACAAGTTGCCGCAGCTGCGCGAATGCCGCGCGCTTGCCCTCGGCATCGCCGAAGACGGGCACCGGCACATGGTGGAACGGGATCCCGTGCGCACGCGTGATCGCCGCGAGATCGTTGTGGTTGCCGATCACGGCGGACACCTCGACGTCGAGTTCCCCCGAGGTCACCCTGCCGAGGAGGTCGTAGAGGCAGTGGCCCTCCCTTGAGACCAGGATGACCATCCGGCGGCGCTCCCCGGTGTCGGTGATACGCCAGTCCGCGTGGACTCCGAAGTTGGCGGCCACCCCGGCGAACTCCCTGCGCAGCTCCCCGATGTCGAACGGTAACGAGTCGGCGAGCACTTCCTGCCGGGTGAAGAACCAGCCGGTGTCCCGGTCGGTGTGGTAGGCGGCCTCCACGATCCAGCCGCCGTGCTCGGCGAGGAACGACGAGATCCGCGCGACGATCCCAGTGCGGTCCGGGCAGCCGAAGCTGATCACATACCGGCGTTCGGACTCGGTCATGGCGCGCTCAGTGGGGCGAGCAGCGCGGTGTCGCCGGTCACCACGGCGGTGCTCGGACGTCCCCACACCAACCGGTATATGGCATCTGCGGTGCCCGCGACGGTGGTATCCGCCTTGCTGCCGGAATCGTCGGCGGGACCGATCTCCAAGGGCTTCCCCTTGGTGATCGTCACCTGCCAGGTGCGGCGGGCGTCGGCGGCGTGGAACAGCACCTGGCCCGAAACCTCGATCGGAGCGCGGTGGCGGATAGCGACCGGCAAGGGCACCTCGAACAGCTCGTCGATGCCATCGGCGGCGAACTCGGAGGGGAACATCGGCGTCGGAACCGCATCCGGTCGGGTTGAGCGGGCCAGCGCGAACTCGGCATCGAGCCGGTGAATCGCCGTCTCGTGCGCCTGCCTGCGCAGCCACAGGCCGACCCGCTGCGGCGCGCCGCGAAACGCCCAGCACGAGGTGTCGGGGTCGAGCTGCCGCAGCCTGCCGATGGTCTCGGCGCGCCGTAGCTCCCACCAGTCGAGCGCGTCCTGCCATGCCTGCGGCGGCTCCGGATACGGTGGGGTCTTGGCGCCTGCCGGGGTCCGAATCGCCACGCCGACCCATGCGTGCATCACGGCCGTATGGGTCACCAGCCGATGGATCGTCCACCCCGGGCATGTCGGCGCCGGCGCGTGCGGCCCCGCTCGCAGCGCCGCGGCGCGCAACGCCTGGGATTGCGCTTCGATCTGTGCAAGGCATGTCGTATCGTCCACGGCGGCGAGGGTAGCGCCACCCACCGGGGTTAGGGTGTCTTCAAGACCCCCCAACCCTGTGCACAGCGGCGGCTTCGCCATCAGCGGCTGTGCTCCGCCAGCCACTTCACCGTGAACTCGTGCTCGGCCTCCAGCAGTGCGATCAGGTGACCACCGACGGAATCCTCGACCTTGCCTCCGAACAGTGGGATCGGGACCGAAACCGAGCCGTCGACCACCATCACGCTGCCCCCGGACGCTGCGCCGAGCCGCAGCGTGCCCTTCAGGTCGCCGGGCATACCTGGGATCGTGACATGCACCGTGCCCTGGTAAGCGCCGTCGGAGGCTTTCCGCCAGGATTCCGCGCGCTCGATGGTGAGGTCGCCTGGCAGGATCGCCCGAACCGGGGAAGGCAGGTTCTTCGCGTCGACGCCGTGCCTGAGCCGGTAGGACGCCGCCTCTGGGGTTGCCTCGTGAGAGAGCACCGCCGCGCTCTTCCCGCCGAGCACTGCCAGCCGGTCCCGCAGGTACTCGCGGTCGACCAGAGCTGAGTAGACGATGTCGGGCGCTTGGGCGTACTGCGACCGGTGCTCGATACGGCGTGCCATGCGACGGAGGTTACCGTTACCGGTCGTGACTAGTTCACCGATCGCCGGTGTCGCGCTCGCCGGTTACACCACATTGCGTCTCGGCGGGCCAGCGGCTCGCCTGGTGCACGCGGCCGACTCCGACGCCGTGGTCGAGGCGGTGCGCGCCGCGGACGCCATGGGCGACCCGCTGCTGGTACTTGGCGGCGGCTCCAACCTGGTGATCTCCGACGACGGGTTCGACGGCACTGTGGTGCGGATGGCCTCGCGCGGTTCTCGGCTGCGTGACGGCGTGCTTACCGTTGAGGCAGGAGAGGATTGGGATGCCACGGTGGAGCTGGCCGTGTCCTCGGGCCTCGGCGGTCTGGAGTGCCTTTCCGGCATCCCTGGCCTTGTGGGAGCGACTCCGGTGCAGAACGTCGGCGCGTACGGGGTGGAGATCGGCGATCTGCTGGTCTCGGTCGATCTGCTCGACCGAGGCTCGGGCGAGGTGCGTACCGTGGCCGCGACCGAACTCGGGCTCGGTTTCCGTACCAGCACGTTGAAACGGGGCTATCCTGCCGTGGTGCTGCGGGCGCGGTTCGCACTGCACGTCGATGGCCGCTCCGCGCCGATCAGGTACGCCGAACTGGCGCGGGTGCTCGGCGTGGAGGTCGGCACGCGGGTACCTCCCGCCGAGGTCAGGGCCGCTGTACTGGCGTTGCGGCGTGGCAAGGGCATGGTGCTCGACGCCGACGACCACGACACCTGGAGTGCCGGTTCGTTCTTCGTCAACCCGATACTGCGAGACGAGCAGCTGACGGCGGTGCTGGCGCGTACCGGAGACGGCGTGCCCAGGTACTCGCGTGGCGACGGCGCCAGCAAGCTGTCCGCGGGTTGGCTGATCGAGCACGCAGGGTTTGTGCGCGGCTATGCGGGGCCGGGCGGCAGGGTCTCGCTGTCCGGCAAGCACGCGCTGGCGTTGACCAACAGAGGTGGGGCTTCGACCGAGGAGCTGCTGGTGTTCGCCCGTGAGATCCGCGACGGCGTGCACGCGGCTTTCGGCATCGGGCTGCTGCCGGAGCCGGTCCTGATCGGCTGCACGCTGTGATCGCTGAAAGTGGCTTTCAGGTCGAAGAGCGCTCTGAACGTGGCTTTCAGGTGTAACAGCGACACAAGAGCCACTTTCAGCACAAACGGCAGTGGCGGGCGAATATTCCGGGCGGTCCGTGGGTTGTGAGGGGTTGGACAGGACGGTGCCGGTGTGAATGAGGTGGACATGCGAGAAGCCGAGGTGATCGGCGGCGGCGGAGTTCGCCTCGCGGTGCGCGAGGCAGGCGTCTCTGGTGCGCCGGTGCTGGTACTGCTGCATGGCTGGGCGCAGTCCGCCCAGGTCTGGCAGCCGGTGCTGGCGGGGCCGCTGGCGCAGGACTATCGGCTGCTCGCCCCCGACCTGCGCGGTCACGGCGACTCGGAAACTCCGCCGGGTGGGTACGACGACGCGGCGAGCTGGGCTGCCGATGTGGCCGCGGTGCTTGCCTATGCGGCAGCCCCCGCGTTGCTTGTCGGCTGGTCCTACGGCGGTCTGGTGATCGTCGACTACCTGCGTGAGTACGGCACGGGCGCCGGCAGTGTCGTCGGGATCGCCCTGGTCGGCGCGATCACCGAGATCGGGCGCGGCCACCCCGGCGGCCGGGTCGGTCCGACCATGCGGGCCGCACTGCCCGGTGCGCTTTCGGACGATCCGGAGGTCGCGGTGCCCGCGCTGACGGGCTTCGTCGCGGGCATGGCGGCGTTGCCAGGCACGGTGGCCCAGCAGTTGCTCGGTACCGCGCTGCAGGTGCCGCCCCGGGTGCGCGCGGCGCTGTTCGACCGCGACGTCGACTCCGCACAGGTGCTTGGCGCGCTGGACGTGCCTGCGCTGGTGCTGCACGGCGCCGATGACACCGTCGTCGATCCGAGGGCGGGCGCCTACGCTGCCTCGCTGATACCCGATGCCACCGCGCACGAGTTCGCGGGCACCGCTCACCTGCCGTTTCACGAGCAACCGGATCGCTTCGCCGCGGTACTCGGCGATTTCGCCGCCACCGTGAGCGCGGCTGGAAAGGAAACCGCCCGTGAGCACTGACCGGCTTGCCCCACTGCGTCCGCCCCGCCGGATCGCGGTGCTGTCGGTGCATACGTCGCCGCTGGAGCAGCCAGGCACCGGTGACGCGGGCGGGATGAACGTCTACATCGTGCAGACCGCGAAGTGGCTGGCCGAGGCGGGCGTCGCGGTGGAGATCTTCACAAGGGCGACATCATCGGATCTGCCACCGGCGGTCGAACTGGCGCCGGGGGTGACCGTGCGTCACGTCGCAGCAGGGCCGTTCGAGGGCCTGGGCAAGGGCGAGCTGCCCTCCCAGCTCTGTGCGTTCACCGCCGGCTTGCTGCGGGCGGAGGCCCACCATGAGCCGGGCTACTACGATCTGGTGCACTCCCACTACTGGCTGTCCGGCCAGGTCGGATGGCTGGCGAGGGAGCGGTGGGGGGTGCCGCTGGTGCATACCGCGCACACCTTGGCGAAGGTGAAGAATGCCGCGCTGGCCGACGGAGAGCACCCGGAGCCGAGGACGCGGGTGATCGGGGAGCAGCAGATAGTGGCCGAGGCAGACCGGCTGGTGGCCAACACCGCGGTCGAGGCGGGGCAGCTGACGCGGCTTTACGGTGCCGAACCGGAGCAGGTGCTGACCGTGCTTCCAGGGGTGGACCTTGAGCGGTTCACGCCAGGGGACGCGGCGGCGGCCCGCGCCTCGCTGGGGATCCCACTGGAGCACGCTGTGCTCGCGTTCGTCGGTCGCATCCAGCCGTTGAAGGCACCGGATGTGCTGGTGCGCGCGGCCGCGGCGCTGGTGGCGAGCGATCCCGCGCTGGCAGGGCGACTCACGGTGCTGGTGGTCGGCGGACCGTCGGGGTCGGGGCTCGAGCAGCCGGAGGCATTGCGCACGCTGGCAGCCGAATTGGGCGTCCGCACGGTCACGCGGTTTCTGCCGCCGAGGTCCGGTGCGGATCTCGCTGCGGTGTACCGGGCGGCCGATGTGGTCGCGGTGCCGAGCTACAACGAGTCGTTCGGCCTTGTCGCGCTGGAGGCGCAGGCGTGCGGCACCCCAGTGGTGGCCGCGGCGGTCGGCGGGCTGCCGGTGACAGTCGCGGACGGTGTGTCGGGGCGACTGGTGGACGGCCACGATCCGGCGGTGTGGGCGAGGTGCCTTGGGGAGCTGCTCCGTTCGCCCGGCGTGCGGTCGGAGATGGCTGCGGCGGGGGTGGCACACGTCCGTGGGTTCTCCTGGCGCCGGACGGCTGACGCACTGCTCTCGGCGTACGCGGAGGCCACGCTGGCGTTCCAGGAAGGGCTACGGGCAGACTTCGATACTCAGGTAGCGGTGTGAGTGATCGTGGCGGAACCTCACTCATGTGAGCCGCCCGGGTGTGGGTGTTACAGAAGGTGGCGGTATGAGCGAACTTGAGCGGCTGGACGAGGTCATCACGTCGGCGTTGCGGGAACGGGAGTTGACGTACGACCGCAAGGGGCAGGGGCGGTTTTTCGTCACCTTGCCCGGCACCAAGAAGCTGCAGACCAACTGCTGGCTGGCGGTCGGGAAGCAGGCGTTGTTGCTTGAGGCGTTTGTGTGCAGGCACCCCGACGAGGCGCTGGAGAAGGTATACCGTTTTCTGTTGCAGCGTAACGCGAAGCTTTACGGCGTTCACTACACGATCGACGATCGCGGCGATATCTACCTGCTCGGCAGGGTGGCGCTGCGGGCCGTCACCTCGGATGAGCTCGACCGGCTGCTTGGCCAGGTGCTTGAGGCTGCCGACGGTGATTTCAACACGCTGTTGGAGATCGGCTTCGCGGGCTCGATCCGGCGGGAGTGGGACTGGCGGGTGTCCCGAGGGGAGTCCTTGGCGAACTTGCAGGCGTTCAAGCATCTCGTCGACGGATAGGTCCGAGTGCACCGAGGGTGATGAGGGGTGGGGAGCGGGGCGGCCGGTGGAGAGAGGGGGAGTCGCACACACTGGCCGCCCCACTTCAGGTCCCGCCGCGTCGAAACCCTGAGCTGGGGGGCGTCCCAGGGGTTCGGGCGGGTCGCGGCCCGACGGGGGAGACGGACCGCGCCTGTCCGCCGTTGATCGGGGAGTGCGTGGGAGCCGATCTCGGGCGGGCACTGTCAACCTGGCAGATCACGAGAGCCACCACAAGAGGTCAACTTGACCCAATTGAGTGATCGGCGGCCATTTTCATAACGATTCGACAGTTAGACCGACACAC
>JBOHEL010000260.1:0-7115 GCA_050700995.1 Sciscionella sp.
GTCTTGGGAACCGTGAACTGGCCCGCACGGGCCGCATCCTGGCTAAAGCCAGCCCGGCAGATGGTCCGAACCCACCCCGACGCGTGGGTGATCGTCGACAACCCGGCCGGATGCGCGCAGCTGTCCATGCGCCTGGTCGAACAGAAGGACTGGTCAGCGGTGCGGACCTTCGGGACTGCCTCGATGGACAGCCCGGACGCAGCGGCACTCACCTGCTTCGGCGTCCTCACCGGCATGCGGGGCGTCACCGCAGACGGACGCACCTGGCGGATCGGCCACGGCCTCCTTCTCCGCGACCAAGCGACGACGGTGATTCGATGACGCTGTTTGCGCCACCCAGCTCACGACCGACAGCGGCGCGACCTCGCCTTCACCCCGGGAGCAATACACCTGCCCGGCTGGCTCGACCATGCCCGACAGCGCGCACTCATCGACGCGTTCCACAGCTGGGCGGCCGGCCCCGTCCCGACCCGCGCCGCATCACTGCCACGAGGACACCAGATGTCGGTCAAGACCGTCTGCCTCGGCTGACACTGGCAGCCCTACAAATACACCCGGACCGCAGACGACATGAACGGCCAGCCGGTACTGCCGCTGCCCGGCTGGCTCATCACCTTGGACCGGGCCGCACTCGCGGACGCCTACAATCCAGCCGCAGCTGACAGCTGGCACCCGACATCGCGCTGGTCAACTTCTACGACGACAACGCACGTCTGGGCATACCAGGACAAGGACGAGATCGTGACGACCCGTCGTGTCCCTCAACATCGGTAACACCTGCTTGTTCCGGTTCGGGAACACCGACAACCGCAACAAGCCCTACACGGACATCGACCTCGCCTCCGGCGACGCATTCGTCTTCGGACGCGAATCGCGCTTCGCCTACCACGGCGTGCCGAAGATCCGCCCCGGCACGGCCAACCCCACCACAGGCCTGGAGAGCGGGCGCATCAACATCACGATGCGCGTCACCGGCCTGCGCTGAACGGGGCCATCCTCGACGCCAGCCGCGCTCCTCATCTCAAGCCCGCGTTACGGGCCGGCCAGTTGACCTCACATTTCGCAGCCCCCCGGCGTCTTCCTGGTAATGCTCGACGGCCCACCGAGCACTCACAGAAGGCGGCTAGCGATGTCTGAAACGTTTACGGCTTCTCGGGTGCACACGACGGTTAACAGTCCGCTGGTCGAGTTGACTCTGGTGCGCCAGGGCGAACGAATCGTTGGCCTGTACTTCGAGCATCACTGGTACCGGCCGCCACAGTCCAGCTTCGGCCCCCGCATCGACCACGGCTTCGACTCGGCGGTGTCACAGCTCGCGGAGTACTTCGCCCGGCAGCGTCAGACGTTCGATCTCCCCACGATCCCCCAATGAACTGACACGTCATGGGCCCTATCACTCACCCTGCCCGGTGAGGGATCCTCAACCGTTACACCTCGTCGAGCTCGCCTAGCGTTGGCCAGCGATCTGAATCTCTCGGCAGAATCAAGCTCGCGCTTTGTCGAGCCTGTCGGCGTGGCGGCTGTTGGCCAAACACCAGGACTGCACCATGGACTCGCCACCATGGCCTTGGTTCTCGTCGATGATCAGTTCGCTGTTCGCCCAGGCGCGGTGCAGCCGCCACGCGACAACCGCCGGACCGCTGACGTCACGACGGCCGTGGATCAAGGTCGCCCGAATGCCCTGCAGGTGGTCCATCTGATCGAGGATCGGTGGCGTCAGGAACCCATCATGGGCCCAGTAGTGGGTGACCAGGGTCGCGATGACATGTCGCTGTTCGTCGTCATCCCAGCGAGGATCTCGGTGCACCCCACCGGTACCGATGGAGATGTGATGGTCTTCCCAGTCCGCCCACGCACGAGACGTGGCGTCGCGCACCGCTGGGTCCGCATGTGTCATCAGTCGCGCGTAGGCCTCGATGAGACGGCTCTTGCCCCGCTGGTAGCCGATACCGGCCCGCTCGGCGTGACTGGCCAGACGATCCCAGGCCTCGGGGAAGAGAGCTCCCACGGTTTCGGTGATCCAGTCCACCTGAAACCGCTCGGTCGTCGTGACGGCCATCAAGACGATGCCCCGGACCCGTTCCGGGTGAGCCCGCGCGTAGCCGAGGACAAGAGTTGACCCCCAGGAGACGCCGTTGACGAGCCACCGGTCTACGTGCAGGTGTTCGCGTACCTTCTCGATATCGTCGATGAGGATGCTCGTGGTGTTCTGGCTCAAGTCGTAGCCAGGTGCTGTCACCAGGGGTGTGGACCGTCCGCAACCACGTTGCTCGAGGCCGATGATGCGGAACCTCGACGGATCGAACTTGGTTCGATAGCCACCCGCGCCGAGCCCCCCGCCGGGCCCGCCGTGCAGATACAAAGCGGGGATCCCCTTCGAGTTTCCCGACTCCTCCCAATAAACCTCGTGGCCTCCACCAACTGGAAGAAGCCCCCACCGTCGCACCTCCGCCTTGTCAAACACTCCGCGACGCTATCGGGCCCGGACCCCGTCCTCCTTGGGAGCCAGCCTTCTGCCGTGTCAGATGACGAAGCCGTACACGATCAGGCCGGACTCGCGCAGACGCGCCGCCAGCCGGGTGAAGTCCAAATCGCTGGAGACGATGATGGCGAGGCGCGGACGGAAGCGGCGGCTGGATCAGGAGTCCCAGCACTGGCAGTTGATCATGTCAGGAGTGAACACCGTCGAGGTGTGCAGGATCGTGGGAATTGGCCGGAAGACCGGCTATTAGTGGCGCGCGGAGAACGGCGGCGTAGCGCCTGCGCGCCTGGCCGAGGACATCCGGTCGAAACGGTTCCTGTCCCGACTGGAGAGACAGCGCATGCCACCCTACGGGGCCAGGGCCTGGGGATTCGGTCGATAGCGGCCGGCTGGGACGGACGCGCTGTGTCAGCGACCGAGCTACGAATGTGACCTCTGACACACCTTGATCCGTGCTTGTCGCTTGTCGCTGCGGCCTCCCGGCGCACGTCCATGAGCAGCAGCCTTCACGAAGAAGTCGCTGCGCAGCATTACTGACTCCGGGTTCTGCACCGACCGGCTGTCCACCGTCTTCCACGCCGGCAGCGAACCGTTCGTGACCCCATCGAGTGGCCGGCTGGACGAGATCACCCGCGCGGTACGGGCCTGCCCGTCCGGGGCGCTGAGCTACGCCATCGACGGTCGGGAGGCCCGCGAGCAGGTCGACCAGACCGGCCGAGCGCCGGCGATCGAGGTGTCCCGCGACGGCCCCTACCGGATCACCGGCGGGCCGGTGTTGATCGACGGCGAAGGCAACCCCGAACCCCGCGCCGCAGGTGCTTCGGCGGAGCACTATGCCCTGTGCCGGTGCGGGCACTCGCAGAACAAACCGTTCTGCTCTGGGATGCACTACTACATCAACTTCGCCGATCCGGCGCCGGCCGAGGAGCCGACGTTGTTCGAGTGGGCCGGCGGGTTGCCCGCGCTGCTGCGGATGACCGAGATCTTCTACGGGAAGTACGTGCCGGAAGATCCGCTGCTCGCACCGCTGTGCGAGACCATGTCCCCGGACCATCCAGAGCGGGTCGCGGCCTGGCTTGGCGAGGTCTTCGGCGGGCCGGCCAACTACAGCCAGACCTACGGCGGGTACTCCCGGATGATCTCCCAGCACGTCGGCAAGAGCCTGACCGAAGCCCAGCGAGCCCGCTGGGTGACGCTGCTGGCGCAGTCCGCCGCCGACGCCGGGCTGCCCAACGACGCGGAGTTCCAGGCCGCGTTCACCGGCTACCTGCGGTGGGGTTCCCGGTTGGCCGTGGAGAACTCGCAGAGCACCGCGCACCCACCAGCGGCGATGCCGATGCCGCACTGGTGGTGGGTCTGCAACGCCACCCCGGGTTCCCGGATCTCGGCCCTGGCACCCGCCTCCGACGACGCCCAACCGGTCGCACTGCCCGGACCGGACGAAGAGGTCAGCTTCGCCACGCGCGTCAAGCCGCTGTTCCGGGCCCAGGACCGCAACTCGATGCGCTTCGCCTTCGATCTGTGGTCCTATGACGACGTCGTCGCCCACGCCAGGGCGATCTTGGCGCAGGTCCGGGCCGGGTCGATGCCGTGCGACGGCGTCTGGCCAGCGGAGCAGGTCGAGGTCTTCGCCCGCTGGACCGACGGTGGAACACCGCCATGACCAACCCGCCCACCGAAGCCGGCGAGGCGTCGCAGCTCACTGAGGCGCACGCCCGGTCGACCTGGGCGGAACTCTTCTTCGACCTGGTGCTGGTCTTCGCCGTCACCCAGACCGCTCACCTGCTCGCCCAGCACCCGTCCTTGGCCGCACTGGGCCAGACCCTGCTGGTGCTGGGCCCGTTGTGGTGGGTCTGGGTGGCGGTCACCCTGCTGGTCAACGCGGTCGAGGAGACCCACGCCCAGCGGCTGCTGCTGTTCACCTGCGGCGCCTTCACCCTGGTCATGGCGGTGGCCGCACCACACGCGCTCGGGACGCCCCGCGGCGCGCCGGTGGTGTTCGCCGGGGCCTACCTGGCCGTGCGCCTGGTGCTGGGTGAGGCGATGCGCCGCAAACACGCCTTCGACCAGCTGCTCAACCCCTACACCGCCAGCATCGCCACCGCCGCGGTGATGCTGCTCGGCGCCACGCTACCCCCAGGGCCGCGGCAGGGTCTGTGGGCGGTGGCCGTCGTGCTGGAGCTGGCGACCCCCGCCCTGCTGGGCCGGCGCCTGCACGGGATGGCCTTCAGCATATCTCACCTTCGGCCTGTTCATCATCATCGCGCTGGGTGAAACCGTGGTCGACGCCGGCGCCCGTGCCGCCCAAGCTCCACTGACCCCCCTCGTGCTGATTGCGCTGACCCTGGCCTTCGCCATCGGCGCCGGGCTGTGGTGGATGTACTTCAACTTCGCCGCCTCGGCCGTCGAGCACGCCCTGCGCACCCACCGCATCCCCGCGGTGC
This sequence comes from Sciscionella sp., assembly GCA_050700995.1. Taxonomy (GTDB): domain Bacteria; phylum Actinomycetota; class Actinomycetes; order Mycobacteriales; family Pseudonocardiaceae; genus JBOHEL01. The sequence continues at coordinate 4,927 of JBOHEL010000260.1, forward strand.
TGGTCCGCGACGTCCTCAGCTACGGCCACCTCGCGCTGGTTGTCGGCCTGATCATGACTGCGGTCGGGCTGGATGAGGCGCTCGCCGACCCCACCGGCACCGCACACGGCATGGCCGCGCTCCTGCTGCCCGCCGGCACCGCGTTGTTCACCTTCACCTTCAGCTACAACCGCTGGCGGATGTTCGGCGCCCCCAGCGTCACCCGGGTCACCGCCGGCCTCCTGCTGAGCGCCGTCGCCGTCCTGGCCCACCTTGTGCCCGGCATCGCCGTCCTCACCGTCACCGTCGCCATCCTGATCACTGTGAATGTCTGGGAGCACTGGATCATCAGCACCGGCCGGTCGGTGCCGCTGCTCTCCCGCTCCGCCTGACCTCGTCCGGGCCATCTGACGGGCGAAGTGGATCCGGCCGAAGCCAGGAAGCTACTGGACAATGGGGAGCGCCTTACCCTGGGAGGCAATATGACCAGCTACCTTGTTGCCGGCGGCGCCGACAGCAATCCCACCAACGCGACCTGCGGCCACCTGGACCGGATCGCCGACGTCACGCCCTCGACCACCCAAGGCTGCGAGGACTGCCTGCGCGAGGGCACCCGGTGGGTGCACCTGCGGGTGTGCCTCGAGTGCGGTCACGTGGGGTGCTGTGACAACTCACCTCGACGGCACGCCACCGGACATTGGCAGGCCAGCACGCACCCACTGATCCGTTCCTTCGAGCCGGGCGAGGACTGGGCCTGGTGCTACCCCGACGAACTATTCCTGCTACCCAGCAACACGACCTGAGACCCGCTGCAGTGCCTTACCGCTTGAGGAGGGTGCAGACGGTGGCGGTGTCGGTCTGCACGGAGCCGCCGCAGAAGGCGAGCTGGTCCAGCGCCCGCCGGGCCGCCTCCTGGTTGCCGTAGCCGCAGGCGTCGACGATGACCACTGGCAGGTAACCGAGGTCCAGGGCGTGCCGAACGGTGGGTTCGATGCCCACCTCCAGGGCCACCCCGACGACGGCGAACGCCTCGATGCCGGCATCACGCAGGGCGAGGTCCAGCGGGGTACCGACGAATCCCGACATGGCGATCTTGTCCAGCACCGCTTCGCTGGCCAGCGGGGCGACCTCCGGGACGAGTTGGAACTGCGGTGAGTCCCGCGGGAACGTCGAAACGACGGTGTTCACGTCCTTGGTGCGTTGCCAGGTCATCGCGGTGCGCAGCCCGCCGGCCCCGGTCACCTCCACCGGCAGGGTCATGTGCCGGGTGAAGAACGTCCGCATCCCGACGCTGCGCGCCGCGTCCAATACGGCACACACCTGCGCCGTCACCGCATCCGCGCCGGCAATTTGGCTCAGCACCCCGACCTGCATGTCGTAGACCAGCAATGCCATCCGTCTGGGATCACAGACCTCCTCCAAGGTGGCGCGGACCTCCACACCCCGATAGACGTCCACCGCTTCGCTCCTTGCCTAGGACGAACACGTGACAGTGCGATCAACGGTAATCGCCCGACTCGGCCGAACGCACGCATGCTCGCGTTCTGGATGCAGACTGCGCCAAATTCGCGGCCAGATGACAGCAGTCTGCATCCAGAACGCGAGGAGCTACGGTGCGTTCAGGACTGTTTGCGGGCCCACGCTTGGAACAGCAGCGGGTTGACCACGATGGTGTTGGGATCATCGAGGTGCGCGGTGAGATCGGCGACTGCCCCGTCCAACTCGGCTGCGGTCAACCCGCCTACCGTGGTCATCCGGTCCCTGTGCGTGGCTGCCATGTACAGGGGCAGCACGTGCCCGTCCGCCCCGGACCGGCGGACCGAACTGTGTACCTCCACGGTGATGTCTCCCAGCCCTGCCGCCCGCAGCAGGCCCGGCAGGTGGCGGCCGACCGTGATGTCCATCCCGGCTTCGGCGCGCACCCGGTGCCAGGCGTTCATGAGTAGATCCCAGGCCGGTTGTGGCGGCTGGCAGAGCAGCGAGACGTGGTCGTACTCCTGCAGTGCGACCCACCCACCGGGGCGGGTCACCCGGACCATCTCGGCTGTCGCGTCCGGTGCCTCGGCCAGGCTGACCAGCGCCAACCGCTCATGAACCAGGTCGAAGGAGTCGGCGGGCAGCGGCATCGCAGCGGCGCTGGCCTGGACCAGACGCACCCGGTTCAAGGCCCGTTCGGCGAGCACCCGGCGGGCGGCGGCCAGCATGGCCGG
>JBOHEL010000261.1:0-7103 GCA_050700995.1 Sciscionella sp.
CTGCTCGGGCTCAGGCGGTACCCGGCGCTGTCGCAGGACCCTCCGCCTCAGATGCTTCCACCTGCGTAGATGTCGGTCGAGTAGCCCGTGTAGTCCGTATTCTCCCACCAGGTCATCAGTAGGGCTCCCGAGTAGGGCCTGACGCTACTCGGGGACTCGCCGGACTGCTTGGCGTACAACTTTTGCTTGGCGTCTTGCCGCGACACGTTCGAGCAGGCACGGGCGAGTACCGGCGAGATAGCACCGGAACCGTTGGACTTTCCAACGAGGATCGCGCAGTGTTCCCCGTGTGGCGTGGCATTGTCGATTGCCGGAGAATTGTCCATGGGTGAAGCCGACGCCGGTACAGTCATCGTGGCTGTAGTCAGCGCAGCCGCAGCCAGTGTTCCTACTGCGGCACCGATGCGCATGAATCTAGATCTAGCGCGCAAACTCATCGCTTCTCCAAGAAGTGTAATCAACTGGTAAGTCGATGCCCCGACGCTCTTCATCAACTCAATCGAGTGTCACTCGATCGTGTCTGTTCTACCACGGTCGGTAATTAACGCCGAGCACCTTGAAGCGACACCACTCAGATGCCGTAAGAAACCATACTAGACGCGGCACAGTACGTGAATGATTAACGGCAACACGGTGGACTGAGTAACCCAATGGTGTTGCTATGTCGGGTAACACTACAGTGGGTCATGGCCTCTCGCGCCGCGCAGGGTTGCCCCGTTGAGAGCTCGCCCCGCGCCTCAGCGTCCACTGCTCCGCTAGCAGAGTCCTCGCCGCTACGCCACCGGGCCTCTTATTTGGCAGATGACGCCCTGCACGTTCGCTTTGCGGCCAAAAGGCACGGGGTGCGATTTTCCTTGTCCCAATATCGGTCGATTCCGGGACAGGTGAGACCCGGACACGTTCTCCCTGGTCGACCCGTCCCGGAACCCGTCCCGCAACCGGCGTGTCGGGTAGTGGTTCCGGGACGGATTGCGGGACGGTTCAGAGGTGGCGTACACCAACGCGCTCCGAATCGGCTACGCCCGCGTGTCCGGCCGTGCCCAGGACCACCAGCTGCAGTTTGATGCTCTGGCCGAGGCCGACTGCCGCGATGTCGTCGTGGAGACGGCCAGTACCCGCTGCGACCGGCCGAAGCTGCGCGCCACCCTGGACCGGCTGCAGCCCGGCGACACGCTGGTGATCTACAAACCCGACCGGGTGGCCCGGTCGATGAAGGAACTGCTGGTGCTGCTCGAAGACGAGCTGCACGCCCGCCAGGTCAACCTCGAGATCCTCTCCGGCATCTGCGCCGGGCTGCACAAGCGCACCGGCGCCACCATCGCTGACAAGATGCTCTTCCTCGTCGCCGCGATGGCAGCCGAAATGGAACGCGACCTCATCCATGAGCGCACCATGGACGGGCTGGCCGCGGCCGCAGCCCAGGGCCGCCGGGGCGGCCGACCCCGCGCGATCGATCCGGACACCCTCGCCCTCGCGCTCTCCCGCAAACAGCGCGGCGAGTCGATCACCACCATCGCCGCACACCTCGGCACCGGCCGCCCCACCCTCTACCGCACCCTCCAACAGCACGAGCAGGCGAATGCCGCGCCCACGATCTCCTCGACCGCCGGCCAGCGCGTCTCGCTGGCGTGCCCCACCTGCGGCCACGAACCCGACAGTCGCCCCGAGGCGCGCTGCCAGCGGGAGGACCTGGCCACAGTGTGGCTACATCTCGACGGCGACCACGTTCGCGAACAACGCCACTGCGCCGCCTGCCAACCCCACAGCAGCGACGTCCTCGTCCTCGAATGCGCCCGCTGCGGCGACGGCCCCCTCGTGACCGGCCCTCCCGCCAGCACCGGCGATCAGCGTCCACCCGCCATGACGGCATGGCTGGCTGATCACCGCTGGCACACGACCCCAGAGTTGCTCTGCCCCCCACCAGGCGCCCTGACCAGGGCAGACGTCGCTCGTTTGCGGCTGGTGACAGCTTCCTCCCCAACACCCCGACACACGCGCCATTTACCGCTGAAGATTCGCTGTTCCGAAGATCACAATCGGCGCATCGTTCGCGTCGGGATCACTCTTCCGTGCCTGCCGAGGCGTCGAGCACCGCGTCACGCAGCGCTGCCCGCAGCCTGCCGACCTCAAGTGGTTCCAGTACCGCCAGCTCACCTGGCGGCGCGACCACCACGACGTGGCCCGCACTGGTGAGCACCGTGAGGTCTTTGCGCCTGCCCGCGACATCGCGGCAACTGACCGTCCACTCCTTGCGTGACTTCACTGCAGACCTCCCGGCTGTGCCGCAGCGCCCGGCCCGTTCGCTGCTGTTGGAGTGGGATGCACGAGGCGCGAAGGTATGACGCCGTTCCGACCGCGCGGTGCCGAGCGGCCGAAGCGTGCGCAGCGATAGTGTCATGTCACACAGTCGACATGCCTTGGAGGCTCCTGATGACCGAACCACGTCGCATCGTCATCGCCGGCGCGGGACTCGCCGGTGCTACCGCCGCGGCGGTACTGCGTGAACGGGGCTACGACGGCGAGGTGCTGTTGTTCGGTGCGGAGCGACGTCGCCCTTACGAGCTCCCCGCGCTCTCCAAAGGAGTGATGCTCAGGGATACCGACGAGCCGGACTGGGTGCGTGCCGAGGAGTTCTACCGCGATCACCACATCGACCTGCGCAGCGGTACCGAGATCACACGGGTGCGTGTCGACGAGCATGTCGTAGTGGACGACGGCGGCGCCGAGCACCACTACGACCGGCTGCTGCTGGCGACCGGCTCGCGGCCGCGCAGGCTGTCCGTGCCAGGCGGCGATCGCGCGGACCTGCATGTACTGCGCACCCTGGACGACTCGCTGGCGTTGCGGGAGAAGCTCACCGACGGTGCTCGCGTGGTGATCGTCGGAGCGGGCTGGATCGGCTGCGAGGTGGCCGCGGCCGCTCGCAAGCACGGTGCTTCGGTGACCGTCGCAGACCCGCTGCCACTGCCGCTGCGCGCGGCACTCGGCGACGAGATTGGCGAGGTGTTCCGAGGCTTGCATGCGGAACACGGCGTGGATCTGCGGCTCGGCGTCGGAGTGGAAGGGTTCGACGGCGACGGCGACGTGGTGCGGTCGGTGCAGCTCACCGACGGCAGTGAGGTCCCCGCCGACGTCGTCGTCGTCGGTGTCGGTGCGGCGCCACGGTTGGCGCTCGCCGAGCAGGCTGGGCTCGAACTGGCAGGCGGCGGAATCGCGGTGGACGCCGCGTTGCGCACGTCGGCACCGGATATCTGTGCGGCGGGCGACATCGCGGCACACGATCACCCGAAATATCACGGCAGGGTGCGGGTCGAGCACTGGGCGAACGCCAAGAATCAGGGCGAGCACGTCGCGGGCAGCCTGCTCGGCGGATCGGACCCCTACCAGTCGAGCCCGTACTTCTTCTCCGACCAGTACGACCTCGGCTGTGAGTACCGAGGGTTGGCCGATCCCGCTTCCGACGAGCTGGTTGTGCGCGGTGACCTTGCCGGTCGCGAGTTCACCGCGTTCTGGTTGCGTGACGGTCGGGTCACCGCGGCGATGAACGTGAACGCATGGGACGACGGTGACGCGCTGAAGGCTCTGGTCGACGGGCGTGCCGAGGTCAGCGCGGAGCAGCTCAGGTCGGCCGAGTTGGCCGCGCTCGCCGGGTAAGGGTGGCGAACGCCAGCAGCGCGCTCACGGCCGCGGCGGCGATCACCATCGCCATTGGGAGCGCCGTCGCCGTACCTCCGAGCCCGACGAGCGGGGCAGCCAGGCCGCCGAGGGCGAACTGACCGGCCCCGAGCAGCGCGGACGCCGAACCGGCCACCGCAGGATGGTCGCTGAGGGCCAGTGCCGTGGCGTTCGGCATCACCATGCCGATGCTGCTCGCCAGCACCAGCAGCGCGGGCAGGATCGCGGGCAATCCGAGATCGAGCAGTACGGCGGCGAGCAAGCACAGTCCACCGAGGACAGTGACGCTCAGCCCGATGGCGAGCAGCCTTCGTGGCTGCAACCGTCGCACCAGGCGCCCGTTGAGCTGGCCGGTAGCCACGATGCCGATGGAATTGGCGGCGAAAATGAGACTGAACTCTTGCGGCGAGAGCCCGAAGATGTCCTGCAGCACGAAGGAAGAGCCCGAGATATAGGCGAACAGCGCACCGAACCCGAGGCCGGCGGCGAGTACGTTGCCGATGAGGACCCGGTCTGTGAGCAGCTTCCGGTAGGTGCGCAGTGTGATGCGGATACTGCCGGGGTTGCGCTCAAGCGGTGGCAGCGTCTCACCGAGCCAGCGTGCGCAGGAGAGCAGTAGTGCGACACCGATGACGGCAAGCACCACGAAAACGCCGCGCCATGAGGTGATCCGGGTGAGCTGACTGCCGAACACCGGAGCCACGACCGGAGCGACGCCGTTGACGAGCATCAGCAGCGAGAAGAACCGCGCCAGCGCTCGCCCGGAGTACAGGTCGCGGGCGATCGCCCTCGCGATCACGAGGCCTGCCGCGCCGCCGAGCGCCTGCACCACCCGGAAACCGATCAGTGCGGGGATCGACGGTGCCACCGCGCAGGCCACGGAGAACCCGGCGTAAAGCGCGAGGCCTACCAGGAGTGGCCGCCGCCTGCCGTAAGTGTCCGACAGCGGCCCGGCGACGAGCTGCCCGATGCCAAGCCCGACCACGCAGGCGGTCAGCGTCAGTTGGACCTCGGCGGCACCGGAGTGGAACTCACTCGCCATCGCCGGCAGTGAGGACAGGTACATGTCGACGGACAGCGGCCCGAAGGCCGACAGCGCGCCGAGCATGACCACCAGCCGCACCCCGTGAGTGCGCGGCGGGGCCGCTTCGGTTACCGGTGCGCTCACGCGTGACGCCAACCCGTTGCGAGCCCGCGGTATTCCGGACGTGGCGTCGCGAGCACGGCGAAGTGGTCTCAACGTTCGAAGCCGCGACCGTGCGGGGCAGGGGAGATGCGCCGTGATCCGGACCGCTACGCTGCAGCAATGGTGGGGCGGATGGGACCGGGGTGGGTGGCCGTGTGCTTGCGCGCGGCTGTGCCGAGCGTGCTGTTCCTGGCGTGGATAGCCTGCGGGGTGTACCTGGCGGCATTCCACCACGCGGGCGTCGGTATCCCGATGCTGATCGTGAGCCTGCTCGCGTTTCTTATCGCGGTTCCCGTTCTCGCGAGAACGCCAGGAGCTATCGCCCTTGCCGTGATCGGGGGCGCCCTCTACTTCGCGGCAGTGCTTACCACCGGCTCCGCGTTTGTGCAGGATCTGGTGCTCTCCGCGCGCGGGCAGCACATCACCGCCGTCGTAGCCTCAACTCACTTCGGTTACTCGGCACGGCCATCGGAGCGGTACTGCCTCTCGACGTTGGGCGGGAAGCCGCTCTCGCCGTGTTTGGCTGCCGGTTCGGGCGATCATTACCGCCGCGGCGATCACGTCGCGATGGTGGTGGACCCGCGAGGCGACGTTGACATGGCGAAGCAGGCCGATATGCGTCCTGCACTGCACATCGGTATCCTCGGATTTGGCGCTCTCTGCGTGATCGGTACGTTCACCGGTGCCGCACTGGTGTGGCGTAGGAAGCGCGGCGAAGTGGTATCGCCATTCGAGGCCGCGACCGTGCGGTGATCACCTCAGCCTTGTTTCGCCTTGGTGATCAATACGGCCGCGAGGATCGGTAGTGTCAGGAATACGATGACGAGCGCCAGCGTGAATCCCCCGAGCAAGCCGACCGATTTTGCGAACAGCACCGCCAGTAACCCGTACGGAACCACTGCGAGGATCGCGGAGAGCCGTACCGCGGCAGGGCGGGGGTTCGGCACGTCGGCTATCGGGACCCCCTTGGCTCCGAACCGCCTTTCCAGGACCGCGTTGTCGGTGATTTCGGGTTCGACGTAGAGGCGAACCGCCGCGGCGAAGCCGATCACGTGCTGCGGCAGGAACTGGCCACTGACCGAGTTGATGAGGTGGCCGTCGTCGCCGACGATGTTGAGGCCCTGCCCCGTGTTGGTGTGAAATGGGGCGATGCGGGCCGCGCCATGGGGTGCGCCGGGCTCGCGCAACACCATCCGGTTTCCGTTGAACCATTCGACCAGCGTGTCGTCCTCGAGTGCCAGGTAGTTGCGCCCGCGCTGGTCAAGCGCCCGAAGCAGCAGGTGGTCGGTGGAAAGCCCGGAATCCGCCTGGTTGACGGTGACACGGCGCCGGATGACGGTTCGTCGTATCGAGTCTGTGGCCAGCAGGCCGAGGCAGCCGCCCACGAACGCCATGATGATATCGGCGACCAAAGACGCCGGCTGGCCCGCGCCGACGTGTAGTGCTTTCTCGATGAGCGCCGTCGCTACGACGAACAGCGTGGCAAGGAGTACCGGCAAGAGGCCGGGCAGTTTGGTGCCGACGTCCGTGTCGTTGACGCGGGGGCCTTCGCCAGCCCCCTCGCGCAACACCTTGGAATGCTCGGTGATGTGCTCGCGGAGGGGATTGGCCTTGGACGTCTGTAACGAGAGTCCCCACTGCTTGCAGAATCGCGCCAGTTCGTGCTCGTCCCACGCGACCGTGGCGTCATTGCCGAAATCGGCGATAGCCGTGCCATGTCCGTCGAGGACAAGCAGTCGCGTTGCGTTAGTGCGGTTCATGCGGTAGCGGTACAGCGCGAGCGTCCTCGCGGCCCCCTGACCGGTCAACGGCAGGGCACGTTCTTCACCTCCCAGTCGTCGTACGAGGAGTTTGTCGCCCTCCCGGCGGAGGTACGTTGGCTTGCCCGGTGTTTCGAAGGCTTGCCGCAGTTCGCGTCGTGAGCGAAACGTATGGTTCTTCGGCATAGTTCGCGATTACACCTGATCGGGGTCGGCGCCGGGCCATGCTGGGCTGCCTGGCGCTACATTACGGGTACTGGGTGTCGGCGTCTGATATGCCGGTGCCTGGACGGTCACGTCGTCTATGTGGGACTGGTGTGCCGCGTCATCTTGCGCCGCCGTCGTGGGGTCGTCGGGCGGGGCGAATTGCTGTCCGGCCGACTGACCGGTATAAACCCCACCCTTCACCCCCCAATTGCCGCCGACATTGTCGATCTTGTCGCCGAGGCCCCCCGCGTGGTCGTTCAGCTTGTTCTTCGCCC
>JBOHEL010000262.1:0-7085 GCA_050700995.1 Sciscionella sp.
CCGAGTTTCCCCGGAGCCCACAGGGCAATCGCTATCGCCGCGCCGGCGTATGACACCTCGGGGAAACCGGTCGCCATCCTTGTCGCCGCCTACAGCCTGAACACCTTGCAGAACTTCACCCGCCGCGTCGGCGGTGTGCAAGGCATCAATCTGCTGATCACCGATCAGACCGGTGTCGTTGTGGCGCAGCCGCAGACCGATGTCTCGTTGATCGTCTCGCTGATAGCCGATCCGCGCATCGCGACCGGGCTGGCCGGGCACGCCGACTACACCTCGGTTCACACGCAAGTGGGCACGATGCTCTCGGCGACCAAGCCGGTGCCGACGGTTGGCTGGACCGCCACCGCGACTGTTGGTGAGGTTTCCGCGCTCGCGCCACTGATCCAACTTCGTTCCACCATATTCTGGATCACCGCACTGCTGATCGGGGTACTACTGGTCGGGTTGTGCGCACAGGTGTGGTTGTCGTGGCAACGCAGCCGCGCGGAACGCCGCGTGCAGTCGGCCCGTGACGAGGCGGTCAGGACATCGGAGTTGAAGTCGCGGCTGCTGGCGGTGGCCAGCCACGAGATTCGCACCCCGATGAACGGCATCCTGGGAATGACCCGGTTGCTGCGCGGTACCGATCTCGACACTGAGCAGTGGCGGTATGTCGAGGCCGCGGAGACCTCCGCAGCGAGCCTGCTCACTGTGGTAGGCGACCTGTTGGATCTGTCCCACATTGAGGCCGGCATGCTCACCCTGACACCTGCCCCGTTCGATCTGCGCAGGCTGTGTGCCGAGGTGGTCGAGCTGCTGCTGCCCCGCGCGCATGAGCAAAGGCTTGCCCTGCATGCCGGAGTCGATCCGCTGGTGCCCGCAGTGATGATCGGGGATGCCGATCGCATTCGCCAGGTGTTGGTGAACTTGGTGGCCAATGCGGTGAAGTTCACGCCCTCCGGACAAGTAGACCTGCGGGTGAGCGTGAATGTTCACAGCGGTGAGACAGTCGCACTCACCTTTACGGTCGCGGACACCGGTGTCGGGCTGTCCGATGAACAGCGGGCACATGCCTTCGACAGGTTCGCCAGATTCGTGCGGCCAGGCGAATCAGTGGAGGGCGCCGGCCTTGGGCTGACCATCAGCCACGAGCTGGTTACCTTAATGGGCGGGCAGATCGGTGTTGACAGCACACCAGGATCGGGCAGCCGCTTCTGGTTCCAGCTCCAGCTACCCCGGGGTCACCAGGACGCCGATGCTTCGCCTGCGCTCGCGCGGCAGGAGGCACAGGGTGGCGCGGTGCTCGCGGCGCACGACGTCCGGCGCGGCACGCTGTTGCTGGCTGACGACGACCCTGTGAATCGGCAGGTCGCATACCAGGTGCTGCGGCGTGCCGGTTTCGATGTGGACCTCGCCGACGATGGGCGCGCTGCCGTCGCGATGGCGCTTGACGCCCGCTACGACGCGATAATCATGGATGTGTATATGCCGGGCATGGATGGTGTCGCGGCCGTCGAGGCGATTCGGGCGGCCCCCGGCGAGGCCGCGGGTACTCCGGTGCTCGCCATGACCGCGTCGGCAACGCTCGCTGACCGCGAGCGTTGTCTGGCAGCGGGTATGGACGGCTTCGTCGCCAAGCCGGTGGACTGGGAGCATCTGGTCGCGGAGCTCCAAGCGCGCACCCCGCAGGCACCCGCTGCCGCATATGTCCAGGAATGTGCCGCACCCGCCGACTTCGACGAGCAGGTGCTGGGCGATCTGCGGGCCTGCGGTGCGCTGGAGGATGCTTTCGCAATGTTCGTGGACACCGCCCCACAGGTCGTGATCGCACTGTGGAGCGCGTTACAGAGGGACGATCTGGCGACCGTCGCCGGGCAGGCGCACCGCCTGGCGGGCGCTGCGGCAACGATCGGAGCACACCTGCTTGCCGACAAGTGCGTCACTGTCGAGGTCGGGGCCGCGCGCCAGTCACCTACCGCGCTGGCCAGCCTGATCCAGGACCTTTCCGCGCAGATCGAGAGCACCGTGTGCGCGCTGCGGGCGCAGAACGTCTGACCGCATCACGTTGGTGCGGCATCTACCGGCGGAGCCCAGACTCGGCAACGGGAACCGCGGCAATGTGGTATCGCCGCCGCTCACGCGATTCCAGCCAGCGTGCGACCCGGGAGAGCGCGAGGTTCACGGCCATGAACAACGCCGCCGCCACGAACAGTGCCTGCAGCAGTGATCCGGTGAAGTACTGGCCGACGATGTTCGCACTGTGCAACAACTCCAGGTAGCCGCCGAGGACGAACGCCAGTGCCGTGCCCTTGAAAAGGATCACCAGCTGGCTCACCAGCGACGGTGCCATCGACCTCGCAACCTGTGGCAGCACTACGTAGCGCATGGTGGCGACGGGCCCGAACCCGAGGGTGTAGGACGCTTCGGTTTGGCCGCGAGGCAGGGCGATGATCCCCGCGCGCACGATGTCCGCGATCACCGCGCTGTTGTAGAGGGTCAGCGCGATCACCAGGAACCAAAAATCGGAGAATTTCAACCCGTACGATGGCAGCACGAGGGAAATGAAGTACAGCAGCAGTAGCAGCGGAATACTACGGAACAATTCGGTGAACCAGCGGATCGGCCACCGCAGCGCACCCCGCCGAGTCAGCAGCCCGAGCGCCAGCAGTACACCGAAGCCGAGTGAGAGCACCATGCCGACCGCGGCCGCCCGCAGGTTGTTGCCAATGCCTTCGCCGAGTAGCCGCCACAATCCTGGCTGGGCGAAGGGCGCCCACGCGTCGGCGGCGAACGCGCCGTGGTCGGCAAGCCGCGCGATGACAAGGTACGCCAACGCCGCCAGCACCAGTGCGCAAGCCAGTTCCGCGATGCGCTGCCTGCGTCGTGCGCGCGGGCCCGGAACTTCATGTAGCCGATTCATCGCCTGCTGGTCACCTTTCTTTCCACGACCCCAACACAGGCGCCGAGGATGAGGCCGAGCACCAGATACGCGATGATCGCGGCACCGAATACCACGAAGGTGCTGGCTTCCTTGACCGCCACCGCATCGGCGGCGAATGTCAGCTCCGCGACACCCACAATGGCCGCGACGGAGGTGTTCTTCATCATCGTGATCAGCACATTGCCCAACGGTTGCACCACAGCGCCGAAGGCCTGCGGCAGCACGATCGTGCGTAGCAGCCGAATGGGGCCGAACCCGAGTGCGCGGGCGGCTTCGATTTCGCCGGTCGGCACGGTGTTGATCCCCGCGCGCAGCGTCTCGGCTACGAACGCCGCCGTGTAGATGACCAGCACAATGATCGCCGAGGTGAACAGCGAGTAGCTGATGCCGATCAGTGGGAAGCCGAAGACGAACAGCACCATCTGTACCGGCAACGGGATGTTGCGGAACACCGCGACGTAAACCAGACCAACGGCCCTGGCGGGACGCAGCACGCTGAGCCGCATCGTCGCGATACCGGTTCCGACGATGAGCGCCCCGATCCAGGCCAGCGCGAGCAGCACGACGGTGGCGCCGAACGCCGCGGCGAACTGTGGTGCGTGGGCGGTCAACACAGACATGCTGCACCCTCACAGCGTGATCTTCGGCGGTGCCGGCGTCGTGTGCTTCACGGTGCCGATGGTTGCCCGGTAGGCTCTTGTCCACCGCCCGTCGTGCTCGAGGCGGGTGAGGAACTGGTCGAGGTATTTGTGGAACGCGGTGTCGCCCTTGGTGAATCCAATAGCGTCCTCTTCAGAGGCGAGGAAACCGTCGACCATCTTGAAGTCGTTCTGGTGCTGCTTGACGATGCCGAGCAGGATCGTCTCCCCGGTGATCACCGCGTCGACCCGGTGTTCCTTCAGCGCCTGCGCACAGTTGCTGTAGGTACCGAACTTCACGATGTGGGATCCCGGTGCGGCCTTGGGGATCAGGTCCGCCGCCCGGGCGCCGTTGACCGTGCATACCTGCTTGCCTTTCAGGTCAGCGGCGGAGTGGATCGAGTTGTCCGATTTACGATCCATGATCGCGACTCCGGTCTGGTAGTACGGACCCGCGAAGCCCACGGCCTTCTTCCGTGCGTCGGTTACGGCGTAGGTCGCGATCACCGTGTCGACCTTGTGCTGCTGGATGAACGCCTCACGGTTCGCGGTGACGCTCTCGACGTACTGGATGTTCTGCTCGCTTCCGGTGAGGTCTTTCGCCAGGAGCTTCGCTATCTCGATGTCGAGACCCTCCATCTCGCCGCTGATCGGATTCTTCAGGCCGAACAGCGGCTGATCGAACTTCACCCCGACGATCAACTTGCCGCGCTGCTGGATCTTGGCCATCGTCGTACCGGCGGCGAAGTGGTGCCTGCCGGAATTCGTGGCAGGGGTGTCACTGCCGCCGCATGCGGCCAGTGTCAAGGACAGCCCGGCCGCGGTGGCCGCGGCGAGGAATCGCAGAGATCGACGCATCGGTGTGCTCCTTGGGATGGGTCAGTGGACGGAGGAGATGGATGAGAGGAACTCCCGCGCACGCCGGGTGGCAGGCGCGGTGAAGAACGTTGATGGTGCAGTTATTTCGACGATCTCGCCGGCGTCCATGAAGACGATCCGGTCCGCGCAGGAGCGAGCGAAACCCATCTCGTGCGTGACGACGATCATTGTGGTGCCGCTCGCGGCGAGTTCCCGCATCGAGGCGAGCACCTCTTTGGTGGCTTCTGGGTCCAGTGCTGAGGTTGGCTCATCGAACAGCAGGACTTCCGGCTCCATCGCCAGTGCCCGCGCGATAGCGGCGCGCTGGCTCTGTCCACCGGAGAGTTGGCTGGGATATGCGTGAGCGCGATCCGCGATACCGACTCGATCCAGTAACCGCATAGCATGCTCTTCGGCTGCCGCGCGTTCCACACCGCGGATCTTGCGCGGTGCGAGCGTGACGTTGTCGATGACTGTCTTGTGCGCGAACAGGTTGAACGACTGGAACACCATCCCGACTGCGGACCGGAATTGATACAGCTCCTTTCCCTCGGAAGGCTGCGGCTTGCCGCCGATACGGATCTCACCGGAGTCGATCGTCTCCAACCGGTTCACGCACCGGCACAAGGTTGACTTACCGGAGCCCGACGGGCCGAGGATCACTACGACCTCGCCCCGATCGACTGTCAGGTCGATTTCCCTCAGTGCCGCGAAATCGCCGAACTTCTTGCCGACACCGCGCAGCGCTACGAGCGCGGGCTCCGTGCTTTGCGCGGGCGGGCATGGCGAATCAACGGACACTGGCGTTCACTCCCTGAACGGCGAAGGCAATCGGTCCCGCCCGTCCCTCACGGGTCGCGACCAGTGGCCATACGGTAACCAGCGACATGCCGGCTGAGAATGGGCGCAGCAGAATGCGTCGCGCTCAAAAACGACGAAATTAGGCGTTCAGCCGTAAGCAACGCCCTCGACCAGGGGATCGGGTCAGATCAGGCCGCGGGTGCGCAGGGAGTCGATGTCTCCGTCGCTGCGGCCGAGCTCTCGCAGGATGAGTCCGGTTTGCGTACCGCCCGCGGGTAGTTGCTGCCGCAGAACCGTAGCCGCGGTGCGCCAGTCGATGCCGTCGATGAGGCGGGGAATGTCGGCGCCGCAGCTCGCGGCCTTGTCCGTCAGATCGGCCTCCGAGACCGGGCGGGCGGGGGAGCCTGGCGGCAGATCCAGCTCGGTGTTGCGGCAGTGCCCGTCGGAGAGCACGAGTTCGATACCGGTTTCGCCGTCGAGCAGGCCGGTTCCTCCTGGGATGAGGGTAGTCGACGTGCGGTTGATCAGTCGCTGTGCGGTCGGCCTCATCACCGCATCTGTCGTGAAGCTCGCGATTCCCGGGTAGTCGTCGATGAGAGCGGTCGCGACCGCGTATTCGAGACTGAACTTTCCCTCAAGTCCGGTGCGCGGACGATGGTGGATCAGCGGATGCACGGTAGCTTCCGGCGCCGTGACCCTGATTTCGCGAATTCGCGTGATATCTCGGTGTCCATCTGGCTGGGCCGTTGCCAGCAGTGCCCTGACCGCCGCGATCGGACGTTGCATGGCGTAACAGCAGGGAAAGACCTTGATCGCCAGGCCACCGGGGATGGCGGGTCCGCTGAGATCCAGCGCGTCAGGGTCGCCGCCGACGAGGGTGAGCCACTGATCCAGTGCGCTCGGGTCGGCGTCGGCGCCCGCTGCTACCAGCTGAGCAGCCCGCACGCCCGCGTCGGCCGCGAAGCCGACCTGCAGTGACTTCCCCGACGATCCGAACGCCCGCTGTACACCGCCCGCCGCAGGCACCGCCAGCGCGATCGCGGCGGCCGTCTGTGCTCGGTCGAGGCCGAGCGAGCGCGCCGCCCCGATGGCGGCGGCGGGGGCGCCCGCGGTGCAGGTGGCGTGCCAGCCGCCGCGATAGTGCGCCCAGCCGAGTGCGGTGCCGAGCCGTGCCATCGCTCCTGCCGCCGCGAGGTATGCGCCTGCTTCGCCCCCGCTGGCAAGCACGGCGGGCACGCAGACGGCGCTGACGTGTGTGGTGGACTCCATATGCAGGTCGTCGAAGTCCAGCACGTGCGCCAGTGCCGACCATCTGCCCGCATCGGGCATGTCCGACACGACGGGTCGCAATGGGCTCTCCCGCGCTCCCAGGGCAACCGCCACGGTGTCCAGGAGTGATCGGTTCGCCAGCGCGAGGTCGTCCGCGGTGGGCACATAGTCATTGGCCCAGTTCGCCAGTCGCTCGGCGGTCGAGGTCATCGGGATCTCCGCTCGTTCCCGGCTACAATGAAATGTACGGCCATACTGGACCGATACCTGCGGCACTGTCAACAGGGCCGTCGAGCTATGGGCCGCTTCGGTAGGCGGATGACGAACGTACTTGTGTGGCCACCAGTACGATGTAGCGGGCATACAATTGACAAAACCGGAGCGCTCGGTACTGTGCGAGGCGAGACTGCGTGAGGCGAAATATGGCCGTACATTATGGCGACGTGAGGGCGGCCCGGTCCCGGCCTCGCTGATCAGGCACCGGAGGCGGAGTACGTGGCAGTAGACAGCGGGCAGCACCTCGCCGGTTACCTCAAGCACTGGGCGCCCGAGCCGGTCGCCGATCGTGACCTGATCTCACCGTCTCAGGTGGCCGCACT
>JBOHEL010000263.1:0-7069 GCA_050700995.1 Sciscionella sp.
GTGCAGACCGTCGGTACCCAGCAGGCGGAGGGCAGCCCCGGCGGGGTGACCCAGGTGCGGGCCGTGACCGGTGGGCTGGTCGCTCTCGCCAAGGAGCGCGGGCTGCCGGTGGTGCTCGTGGGGCACGTGACGAAGGAGGGCTCGATCGCGGGGCCACGGCTGCTGGAGCACCTGGTTGACGTGGTGCTGCAGTTCGAGGGCGACCGGCATTCCACGCTGCGCATGCTCCGCGGCGTGAAGAACCGCTTCGGCCCGTCCGACGAGGTCGGGTGCTTCGAGTTGACGGACGAGGGGATTGTCGGGGTAGCGGATCCTTCCGGGCTGTTCCTCAACCGGGGGCAGGACGCCGCACCTGGCACCGCGGTGACCGTGGTTATGGAGGGTAAGCGGCCGCTGCTTTCCGAGATGCAGGCGCTGGTGGCGAAGTCCAACCTGCCCGCGCCCCGCCGGGCGGTTTCCGGGCTGGATTCGGCAAGGGTGGCGATGTTGCTAGCGGTGTTGCAGCGCCGGGCGGGCATCCAACTGCACGATTCGGACGTGTTCGCCGCGACGGTGGGCGGCGCGAAGGTGAGTGAACCGGCGGCGGACCTGGCGTTGGCGTTGGCGATCGCCTCGGCGACCAGGGACGCGGCGCTGCCGCCTGACCTCGTTGCGGTCGGCGAGGTCGGGCTGGCAGGGGAGGTCCGGCGGGTCACCGGAGCGGGCAGGCGGCTGGCGGAAGCGGCACGCCTTGGCTTCCACACGGCGCTGGTGCCGCCGGACTGCGGGCCCCTGCCCTCAGGTATCCGCGCCATTGTGGTGCCCGACCTCGGCGCCGCTCTCCACGCCGTCAACCACGCCCCATGACCGGGTATTCATGCGCGAGCGGCAGACAGCAACTGGGCGCAGCGGATAAGCCCGAGGTGTGAGTAGGCCTGTGGATGGTTGCCCAGCGAGCGTTCGGCGATCGGGTCGTACTCCTCAGGCAGCAGTCCAGTCGGTCCCGCGGCGTCCACCAGCTGGTCGAACAGGTCTTCGGCTTCCGGAAGACGTCCGGTGAGCAGGTAGGCCTCGATCATCCACGCCGCGCAGAGGTGGAAGCCGCCCTCTCCGCCGGGCAACCCGTCGTCGCGGCGATAGCGGTACACGGTGGAACCGCTGCGCAACTCGGCTTCGATCGCCGTGACGGTGGCGGCGAACCGCTCGTCTGTGGCATTGATCAGGCCGCTGAGGCCGACGTGCAACGAAGCGGCGTCGAGGTCGGTGCCGTCGTAGGCGGTGGTGAACGAACCGATGCCACCACCTGCATCCGGGCTCCATCCGTTGACCAGCACGTCTTCCGCGATTTCCGCGCGGAGCCCTGGCCACCCGGCTTCGATCTCCCTGCCATGCTTCTGCGCAAGGTAGATCGCCCTGTCGATGGTCAGCCAGCACATCACCTTGGAGTAGACGTGGTGGCGCGGTCTGGCGCGCTCCTCCCAGATTCCGTGGTCAGGCTCGCCCCACCTGGCGGCGACAGCCGTCGCCATGGCGCAGACCATCCGCCAGTCCTCATCGGTGAGCTTGCCACGTGCCGTGGCCAGCGCGGTGACAAGTTCGACGACCGGACCGAAAACGTCGAGCTGCACCTGTTGGTTGGCGAGGTTGCCGACCCGCACCGGCCGGGAGCCCGCGTAGCCGGGCAGCGTGTCGATGACGGCCTCGGCGCCGAGCGCGGTTCCGGTGATGGTGTAGAGCGGGTGCAACCGCTCCGGGCCAGGCACCGTGGCCAGCACCCCGTGCAGCCAGCCGAGGAAGGCCTCGGCTTCGGTATTCGATCCCAGTGCGACCAGCGCCCGCGCGGTCATTGCGGCATCGCGCAGCCAGCAGTAGCGGTAGTCCCAGTTCCGGACGCCGCCGATGTCCTCGGGCAGCGAGGTGGTCGCGGCGGCCATGATCGCGCCGGTTTCCGCGTTGCAGAGTCCGCGCAGCGTCAGGGCGGAGCGTGCGATCAGATCCCGTTCGACGTCGGGAAGGCGCAGTCCAGCCAGCCACTCGGTCCAGTACGCTGCGGCCCTCGCCCTGCGCTCGACCTCCGGAGTCCTACTCGGCGCCAGATCGGTGGTGCCGCACCGCAATTCCAGCACGATTGGCTGGTTGATCTGGGGCTGGACCGTGGCGTGCGCCGACTCGTGTACCCCATCCGAGCTGATCTCGAAGTGCACCCCGGGGGCGCGCAGCACGATCGGGTCCGACGTGCCGAGCACGGCCAGCCCGTCTTCGGTAGCTTGCAGCCGCACCGGCACGCCACCAAATTCCGGTCGGGGTGCGAATTCGATCGCGGCCTGGGTTTCCCCCGTGATCACACGCACCAGGTCGGTGCGGTGCGACGCGGTGTAGTGGTCAAGGTAGTCGGTGACCATCAGCCGGGACCAGCGAGTCTCCACGGTCATGGTGCCCGGCAGGTAGCGCTGGCCGAGTGGCAGGCCGTCGCGTGTTGGCCGCACCGAGAAGTGCCCGGCGGACGAGCCGCCGACGAGGTCGGCGAACACCGCTGCGGCGTCCGGTTCTGGGTGGCACAGCCAGGTCAGCTTGGCCTCGGGGGTGAGTAGCGCGACCGAACGCTCGTTGGCGAGCATAGTGAGCCGCTCGATCGGGGTGGCCTGTTCGCCGTAGAGCCAGTTGCGGCGCTCCTCGAACAGGAACGCGAGCACGGTGGCCACTTCCGTGGTGTCCATGATGTGGTACTCCGCAAGCGACTCGCCGTCGCCTACCTTGACGCCAAGGTCAGGTCCGGAGAGGCGGGCGAATGCCTTCTCGTCGGTGACGTCGTCGCCGAGGAAGATCGCCGCGGTCGCCCCAACCCTGCGGCGAAGCACATCGAGTGCCCGCCCCTTGTCGGTCTGCACCACGGCCAGCTCGATGACGGCTTTGCCCTCGGTGACCTGCACGCCTGCCCAGCTAGCTGGGCCAGAGCGCACCGCGTCCAGCACGTGCTTGCCGATGTCGGGCGCCGCGCGCCGAACATGTACCGCGACGCTTGCCGGTTTCACCTCCATGGACACGCCCGCGGCGGTCTCGGTCAGATCTTCCAGCTCTTCGGTGATCCTGCGGTGCAGCGAGCGGGCCTTGCTATCCAAGGCATGCACGAAGCCGACATCGAACTCCGAGCCGTGACTGCCGACCAGGTGCACCTCGCCCGGCAGGCGAGAGAGCGTCGCGAGATCACGGAGCGCGCGTCCGGAGATCACCGCCGCGGTGGTCTCGTGTAGGTCGGCAAGCGAGCGCAGCGCGCCCACCGCCTCCGGGGAGGGGCGGGCCTGGTCGGGATCGGCGACGATCGGCGCGAGCGTGCCGTCGTAGTCGCATGCCACCAGCAGTCGTGGTGTCCGAGCGAGTTGCACGACGGCCCTGCGCAGGTCTGCGGGCAGCGCTTCTGCAGTCACTGTGATCGATACTCCGGGGGAGGCAAGAGGCGGTCACTGCGCACGTGCGGCTCACCGGCTGCGCAGGATGGCACTGTAGCCCAATGGCGCGTCGCTGCCTGGCATGGCCGACGGCTTGTGAACGGGTTGGTCCTACTGCGGCTCGCAGCGCTCCCAGACCGGCTACGCTGCCCCCAGCGCTTCCAGGAACGATCGCGCCCAGCGGTCTACATCGTGGGTGAGTACCTGCCTGCGCAACGCACGCATCCGCCTGCGCCCCTCCGCGGGATCGATCGTGAGCGCCGCGAGCATGGCGTTCTTCACGCCGTCGAGGTCGTGCGGGTTGACGAGGAATGCGCTGGTGAGTTCGGCGGCGGCTCCGGCGAACTCGGAGAGCACCAGCGTCCCGCCGAGATCGTGGCGGCAGGCGACATACTCCTTGCACACCAGGTTCATGCCGTCCCGCACGGGCGTTACCACCATCACGTCGGCTGCCGAAAAGAACGCGACCAACTCCTCGCGCTGCACCGACTGGTGTAGGTAGTTCACGACGGGGCGGCCGACGCTGGCGAACTCGCCGTTGATCCGGCCAACCTGCTGCTCGATATCGCCGCGCATCTTCCGGTAGTGCTCGACCCGCTCGCGGCTGGGCGTGGCCAGCTGCACCATGGTCACCTCCGCTGGGTCGACCCTGCCCTCCTCCAGAAGCTCGTGCAGCGCACGCAGCCGGACGTCGATGCCCTTGGTGTAGTCGAGCCGATCGACACCGAGCAGGATCTTCGTCGGGTTGCCCAGTTCTTGGCGGATCTCCTGGGCTCTGGCGGTGACGTCCTTCCGTTTCGCGGTGGCGTCGAGCCCGCTTGAGTCAATCGAGATCGGGAAGGCTCCCACCCGCACGGTACGATCGCCGAACTGCACGGAGCCTGGCCTGGTCCGCACCCCGACGGCGGCGCGGGTCGGCTCCAAGCCGACCAGCCTGCGTGCCAGCCAAAGGAAGTTCTGCGCGCCGCCGGGAAGGTGGAAGCCGACCAGATCGGCGCCGAGTAGGCCGCGCACGATCTCGGTGCGCCACGGGAGCTGCCGGAACAGCTCGACCGGTGGGAACGGGATGTGCAGGAAGAAGCCGATCTTGATGTCGGGCCGCAGCTCGCGCAGCATCGCAGGCACCAGCTGCAGCTGGTAGTCCTGCACCCACACGGTGGCTCCCTCGGAGGCCACTTCGGCGCAGGCCGCGGCGAACCGACGGTTCACGTTGACGTAGGTGTCCCACCAGCCGCGGTCGAAAACCGGGGAGGCCACCACATCGTGATAGAGCGGCCAGAGAGTGGCGTTGGAGAAACCTTCGTAGTATTCGGTGACCTCCGTCGACGACAGTTTCACCGAATGCAGCAGCAGGCCGTTCTCGGTGAACGGTTCGACGTCGACGTCCGGCACTCCTGGCCACCCGACCCAGGCCCCGATCCGAGAGCGCAGGAACGGCGCGAGGGCGCTGACTAGGCCACCTGGGCTGTGTTTCCACCGCTGGGTGCCGTCGGCCAGTCGTTCCAGATCGACCGGCAGGCGGTTTGCCGCAACAACGAAGTCCGCCGTGTCCTGCTTGTCGTCATTGCCGCTCACCAGCGCATTCCTCCTTGCACCCCACCCTAGCCAGTCGGCGGTTGTCAGGCGCTGTGAGCGGGGTGGCGCTCGTCACCGTCGCGCAGGCATCATTCCAGTCTGCGGCGGGCGGGGCGCAGTGGGCCTGCCATCCGAGGGCCGGAGAAGCGGCGCTCCAGCCTGCCGAGACCGGTGCGCACCGGTTGCGCCAGGAACTCGCCGAGCACCACGCCGGAGCCGAGCGCGACGGCGATGGTGATCGCGATGATGAGGCTGGGCACGCCCGATGCGGCATGGGAAACAGACAGTTGGAACAGGGCTCGATAGGTGGAGTAACCGGGTAGCAGCGGTGTGAGGCCGGAGACCGCGACAACCACAGGCGGTAGCCGCAGGCGCCTGGCGAGCAGTCCGCCGCCGAAGCCGATGACGGTCGCGGCTGCCCCGGCGCTGCCGATCTGCCCGAAATGCGCCAGGGTCGTGAGTCCGTAGGCCAAGGCGCCGATCGCCCCGGCCACACCCGAGACCAGCAGTACGCGGGGACCCGCGTAGCTGGCCAGCGCGAAGAACATCGCGGCCGCGGCACCGGCGACCAGCTGGATCGGCAACCGTCCTGGCGAGGATGGCAGTGCGCTTGCCAGCTCTGTGCTCGGTAGTCCGAGGTGCACCGCGACGTTCAGCGCGAGCACCACGCCCGCGATCAACCCTGCCGAGGTTAGGGCGATCTCAACACTGCGCCCGGCGGCGGTCACGTGGTAGCCGCTGATCGCGTCCTGGGCGGTGCTGACCACTGATAATCCTGACAGCAACACCGTGATCGCGGCCGCGACCATCAAGGTGGGGGAGAGCTGTTCCGGGAAGAGGTGGCTGTGCACAATGCCCATCGCAATGCCGGTCGCCAGCGCGCCACCCACCAGTTGCTGGAAGAAGAACGGCAGACCACGCCGGTTGAGCAGCCGCCCGACACGGTCCACGAGCCCGGTGATGATCGCGGCCATCGAGGCGACCATCACGTCACCGCCGATCAGGAACGAGATCGACGCCGCCATGCCCGCCCAAGCGCAGGTCGCCGTCCAGCGAGGGTACGGGTGAGGCGCCGTGGTGAGGCGATTGAGCTCGCTGGTGGCGTCGCCGACGCGGATCTTCCCCGCAGTGATCTTGCGCACCAGGTCCTCTACCCCGACGAGGCGGGTGTAGTCGGTGCCCCGGGTGCGCACAACGCGGAGCGAGGAGATCGGCGGTGCCTCGGTCCCGCGATGACAGGAGACGGTGATCGAGGTGAAGATGACGTCCACTTCGCAATGCGGCAGGCCGTACGCGGAGGTGACAGCGATGATCGTCGCTGTGCAGTCGGCCGCGCCCGCGCCGCTGGCCATCTGCACCTCGCCGATGCGCAGCGCGAGATCAATGACGAGGTGGATGGTGGATTCAGTTGGTAGCGAAGGCCCGAAGACCGCGTCCTCCGCGAGCAGTTGCTCCTGGCCGTTGGTGACGGCTCTCGGAGGGGGCGCTGGAAGGTGGAAATGCCGCCTGCGCTCCATCTTCCCACGATGAGCGCGCTGCCCGAACCGCACTGCTGTCACCTCCCGCTGCGTCAGTGCCCCACTCCGGGCTCCCGGGGTGACATCGACGGAGTGCCGTCGACTGTTGCACCAATATCGCAGTGGCGTGCGACACGTGCCACCAATGACGCCTGGGTGAGGCGGCCAGTACGATGTCGGAGCAAAACGTGCCGGTGTAGCTCAGTTGGTAGAGCATCTGTCTTGTAAACAGAAGGTCAGGGGTTCGAGCCCCCTCGCCGGCTCCAGGTTTGACCTGCGCAAAGGCGGCCACCTAGATCGCGTTCGTGGTGCGTGGCATCAATTCATGGTGCGAGCGCGTACGGATGTACACGTGTCTTGCGGGTGATCGGGGAGTGGGAGTTCGAGAGATCGATGTTGTTCGGCGTGCGTGTGACGAAATCCGCCGCGGATCACGAGGAGTCTTGTAGCACGGCGACGGTTTCGACCATTCCGTCGCGGCGCAGGCTGGCCAGGACGTCCTGGACGGTGCCGGCGGGGTTGCGCCAGGAGTCGGCGATGCGCTGTACGGCG
>JBOHEL010000264.1:0-7029 GCA_050700995.1 Sciscionella sp.
GCGCGCAACGTGTCCAGGACGGCGCGCGATGGGCATTCGTCGCGGACATGCCACGCCGGTACCACGACAAGGTCCGCTGTCGCTGCGCGCTGCAGGCGGTGGCCCGCATGGAAAGTCATGCCGCCCGCGGCCGCGAGCGGTGTGTCGGCCTCCGAGCATACCGCGAAGTCGAAGCAGGGTAGTCCGTCCGAGGAACGGTCCAAGCCGAACACCTCGCACACCACGCCGAGCTCGAAGGCATGAATCTCGGCATCTACCAGCGCCACTACATCGCGTAACATGATTGGCAGCATATACCCGGTAGCCGGCATATCTGCCACTGTTGCTGCCGTCGGCCGTGGCGCACGCTCACTGGCATGAACCGCATAGGCGCGAGACTACGGAAAATCGCCAAGGGCACGGTGGACGTCGTGCGTGACATCAACGCCGGGCAACAGGCGTTGTGGGAGAGCTACGATCGACTCGACCACTACCTGATCAACCCCCAGGATCCGCGATACCTGCACTGGGAGCCCGGCGGTGGAGGCTGGCGGCTGCGCGGCGAACTGCTTCCGCCTGCGGACCGGGAGTGACACCGACTCGACGCACTAGGATAAGGGCTCAGCGTTTGCCGTTACGGCGTCTGGGCTTCGCCGCGTGTCCCTTGGAGCCAGGCGGCCGCGTGCCTGCTGGGTTGGCGGTGCTGTGCACACCGTCCACGATGTCCATGCCGTCCGGAGGGACGTGCGGTACCTCACCGGCGTGCAGGCTGGTGCCCGGTGCAAGCCGTTGCACCGCATCCTCCATATGCGCTTCCAACAACGCCAGCGCCTGGTCGCCGTCGCCTGCCCGGATCGATTCGATGATCTTGGCGTGTTCTGTCAGCCGGTCGGACGGCAGATCGTAGGTGCGCTGCAAGGCCGAGAGGCACATCCGCGTTTCCGCCAGCAGCGTGCGTGCCATGCGTGCCAGCCGCCTGCTTCCGGACTCCTGCACTAGCACTTCATGGAACCGCAGGTCGGCGTCACTCACGGCCTTGGCGTCGTGTGCGGCCGCGGCCGCTCGCATCTCCGCGTGAACCTCGTCGAGCCGTTCCGCGACCGCGCCGTGGTCACCACGCAGGATGCGCAGCGTTGCCGCACGTTCGACAGCCGCGCGGGCGGAGTAAACGTCGTAGACATCGCCGGGTTCGAGGTCCACCACGAACAGCCCGCGGTGGCGTTCGCTGCGCAGCAGCCCCTCCTGCACCAGCCGCTGCATCGCTTCCCGCAGCGGGCCGCGGCTGACACCGAAACGCTCGGCGAGTTCGGCTTCGCCGAGCTGGGTGCCCGGTGCGAGCGCGCCATCCATGATGGAATCACGTAGCCGCCGCGCGATGATGCCCGCTGTCGACTCCCGGCTGACCGGTTCGATATCGGGCAGGCCCACCGCCATCACTCCCGCCTACCCGCGAACAACGCGCCGAGACCTGGCACCGGTCGCATCGAGTCCACCAGCCGTAGCCCCTCCCACAGGGTTACCTGGTTGGCGGTGAGCACCGGTTTGCCGAGTTCGGCTTCGATCTTCTCGATCAGCGCAACGGTACGCATGGCGGTGTCCGGGATCAGTAGCGCGTCGGCCTCGGGATGGTCATGCGCACGAGCCAGTTGTAGTACCGACTCCTCGGGCAACTGGCCTACCTCAGCCGCTGTGACGATGCCTTCACTGGAAAGCCCTGTTACTTCCAGTCCTTCGTGGGCCAGGAAGGACACGAACCGTTCCGCGACTTCGGCCGGGTAGCTCGCGGCGACCGCGACCGTGCGCAGTCCGAGTGATTTCGCGGCCCTGGCGAACGCGAAGGAGGTGCTGGACGCGGGGACCCCTGCGGCCTCGGACAGCTTCGCGACCTGCTCCGCTGCTCCGTCGGGTCCGAAAACGAAGCTGCCGGAGGTGCACGCCCACACCACGGCATCAGGATCGTGGCGCGCGAGCCGGGTTACCCCCTCCGCTAGTCTCGCCGTGCTGCCCAACTCCAGTAGCGCCTCCACCGCATGCAGGTCTTCGCCGTAGGTGTGTTCGACAGCCAGCCGCACGGAGTCCGAGAGCATCCGTTGCATTCTCGGGTAGTCGTCTTCCGCGGCGTGCCCGGGGTAGAGGAAGCCCACCGTCATGCGCGCCGTCATGAATACCTCCGTTGCCTGCGGGTGCGGTACTGCTCACCGCAGATTGTCAACAATCCTACGACATCGTGTTGCCTCGATGCAACCGGTCCCTGTCGGTGTCACGCTTCCGCCAGCCAGCGGCCAGGACCGACCACCGGTAGGCCCATCCGGCGCAGGCAGGCCCACATCGTGAGTTGGTTGGCGGTGAATACCGGTTTTCCGAGCTGCTGCTCAAGCGGGTCGATCAGGTCGTAGGTCGGCAGGTTGGTGCAGCTGACGAAGATGGCCTCCGCCTCGGGACGGTCGGCGCGTAGCATGTGCTCGGCCACGGTGCGGTAGCTCACCTTCCAGATGCCGCCACCGAGCCCGAGGTGTTCGCTGGCTACCGTCTTGACCCCGAGTTCGGCGAGGTACTCGTGAAGTTTCGCCGTAAGGTCGGCGTAATACGGGGTGACGACCGAGATTTTGCCGTAGCCGAGTATCTCAAGCACCTCGGCCAGCGCTCCGGTCGTGGTGACGGCGTCGGGTGCGCCCGCATCGATGATCACCTTACGCAGCCCGCGTTCGGCTGCGACGCCGCTGACGAAGCTGCCAGAGCTGCACAGGTAGGCCACAACCTCGGGTTCGACGTGCAGCACGTCCTTCGTGGCCGCGGCGAGGTGGTGACTGTTGGAGACGAGGTGGGCCATTTCCAAGCTGACCGGGACCGGTTCGTAGGGGGTTCTGGCGAGATGCAGGGAAATCTCAGCAGGCACCCACCGCCACAACTCTCGCTCAAGGGCTAGGTCGAATGGCGCGATGATGCCGATGCCACGCTGCGCAAGCGGGCCGTCGAGCGCCGTCAGGTCCAAAGGTTCACCACCATGGGCGCCCACCTGATGAGCTCAGCCAGGTGCGGTGTCACCGCACGATGTGCCCCGGTACTGGTCATGGTCCTGCCTTCCGCCACTGCCCGTGCAGACTCCACTCCGAGCATGTCCCGGATTGTTGACAATCATACGATCGACTTCTAGCGTGTCAACATGGTCAAATCTGGCACTGACCGGGCAGTGCGCTATATCACCGACCGGCCGGTGTTAGCCGTGCTGTGCGGCAAGGATCGGCCCTCCGCCATGGCGACCGTCGAATCCGCTGCCACCGTCCGTTATACCGGACCCGACGGGCTCGCCGGCGCCCTCGACGGAGCGGACGCGCTTTTCGTGTGGGACTTCCTCTCCGACGCGGTGGCAGGCTCGTGGTCGGGTGCCGGTTCCGTCGGCTGGGTTCATATAGCCAGCGCCGGAGTGGACAAACTACTCTTTCCTGGCATTGTCGATGGCGAGGTCACCCTGACGAATTCCCGTGGTGTGTTCGACGGCGCGATCGCGGAATACGTCCTCGCGGTTATCCTCGCCTTCGCGAAGGACCTGCCGCACTCGCTGCGGTTGCAGGGGCAGCGTTGTTGGCTGCACCGGGAAAGTGAGCGGATCGAGGGGCAGCGCGCGCTGATTGTCGGCACCGGGCCGATCGGCGCGGCCGTGGCGCGATTACTGCGCGCGGCAGGAATGCGGGTTGCCGGCGTCGGCAGGCGCGCGCGCGCGGGCGACCCCGACTTTGGTACAGTACATTCCTCGGATGAATTGCTCTCCCATCTTCCTTGCGCCGATTTCGTGGTCGCGGTAGCACCGTTGACCGAGCAGACGAAGGGCATGTTCGGGCGGGAGGCGTTCGTCGCAATGCGGGACTCCGCTCGCTTGATCAATGTCGGCAGGGGAGCGCTGGTGGCCACCGGTGCGCTGATCGACGCCCTCGACTCGGGGCAGATCGCGGGCGCCGCGCTGGATGTCTTCGAGACCGAGCCACTTCAGCCGAACTCGCCACTGTGGGCCATGCCGAACGTCCAGGTTTCGCCGCATATGTCGGGGGATTTCCAAGGATGGAAGGATGCGCTCGCCGAGCTGTTTGTCGGGAACTTCGAACGATGGATAGCGGGTGAGCGACTGCACAACGTGGTTGACAAGAGTCTCGGATACGTACCGTCGGTGAACTAGCCCCCCGTCGGGGCGGGCCAAGGAGGAGCAAATGGCGGAAACGGTCGACATGACGTTCACGGCGAGCGAGTTGGTGACCGCGTACGCAGCAGGTGAACGGTCGCCCGTGGACGCGACGAAGGCCGTGTTGCGGCAGATCGCGGCACATAACGACACGCTCAACGCGTATTGCCTCGTCGACGATCGGCGCGCGCTGGAGGATGCGAAGGCATCGGAGGAGCGCTGGCAGCACGGCCACCCGAACGGACTGCTCGACGGTGTACCCACCTCGGTCAAGGACCTGTTCCTGACCGAGGGCTGGCCTACCATGCGCGGTTCGCGGTGTGTACCCCCAGATCAGGACTGGCATGTCGATTCCCCGGCGGTGGCTCGACTCCGGGAGCACGGGGCGGTAATGCTCGGCAAGACCGCCACCCCGGAGATCGGCTGGAAGGCCGTCACAGACTCGCCGCTGACCGGTGTCACTCGCAATCCGTGGAACCCCGAGCTGACGCCGGGAGGTTCCAGCGGCGGCAGCGCGGCAGCGGTGGCGGCGGGCATGGGCCCACTGTCGGTGGGAACCGACGGTGGCGGATCTCTGCGGATTCCAGCATCGTTCTGTGGGATCACCGCGTTCAAACCGACGTTCGGGCGCGTGCCCGTGTACCCGGTGAGCCACTTCGGCACCCTCTCGCACGCAGGCCCTATGGCGTGGTCCGTTGACGATATCGCGCTCATGATGGACGTGCTGGCGCTGCCGGATCCGCGTGACCCGACCGCGCTGGCACCGCCGCTCGGCTCCTATCGCGAGGCGGTGCGAAGGGACGTTCGAGGCCTGATCGCGGCGTTCAGCGTGGATCTAGGTTATGCGGAGGTAGATCCGGAGGTCGCTGAGATCGTCCGTGGTGCTGTGGAGGCACTCGACGATGCCGGTTTGCGGGTGGAGGTCGCTGACCCGGGTTTCGCCGACCCGCTGGAGGCATTCGATGTGTTGTGGTCCTTGGGAGCGTCCAGGTGGGCCGACAGCCTTCCCTCGGGTTCGCTGGCTGGTGTCGATCCCGGCCTGGTCGCGTTGGCCGAACGCGGTAGGAGTCGATCGAATGCCGATTATTTTGATGCGCAAGATGAGCGGATGGCGCTGGGTATTCACATGGGACACTTCCACGAGCGCTACGACATACTGATCACGCCGACGGTAGGGATTCCGGCGTTCGCCGCGGGCCACGATGTGCCACCGTCATCAAGTTACTCCGACTGGCAGCAGTGGGCTCAGTTCAGCTATCCGTTCAACCTCACCCAACAGCCTGCCGGTACGGTGCCTGCCGGTCGCACCGGCGACGGCAGGCCCGTAGGCATGCAGGTCGTCGGCCCGAGGCATTCCGACGATATGGTGCTCGCGGTCTGCCGGCTGCTCGAAGCAGTTCGGCCGTGGTACTCCGATCGCCCGGATCTGACCGGATAGGGGAACTGTGGGATCCGCACCGGCCGAATGACGGATGGTTGGTGCGTGGCAGGGGCGCCACGGTACTCATGCGCGCCCGATTCGGGCACGGCGAGGTCACACCGAAGTCGCTAAGATTATTCCAATTCGCGCGGAGCGGTGTTTCCCGTGGTGGATTGTGCCATCCTGTCCGGCAGCATCGATGCGCCGCACTACTCCGTACGGGGCGGTGTGGTTGACACAGGAGGTAGCGAGGTGTCACTGACAGAAGCAAGCTCCGGCGCCATTCGGAGTGTTATCCCAGCCAGGATCGACCGCTTACCGTGGTCACGGTTCCATACCAAACTTGTCATGGCGCTAGGTGTTGCCTGGATCCTCGATGGCCTGGAGATCACCGTAGCGAGTTCGGTGACCGATGTGCTGACCAAACCGGATACGCTTGCGCTCTCCGCTGCGGGCGCGGCTTCCATCGCAACCGTCTATCTGGTCGGTGAAGTAGTCGGTGCACTGGTCTTCGGTCTCTTCTCCGACAAATGGGGGCGCCGTAACCTGTTCATGATCACACTCGGCGTCTACCTGGTTGGCAGCGGCTTGACGGCGCTGACGTTGGGCAGCGGCACAGGCTGGATCGCGTTCCTTTATCTGACCCGCTTCATCGCGGGCATGGGCATCGGCGGCGAGTACACCGCCATCAACTCGGCGATCGACGAGTTGATACCGTCCAAGCACCGTGGCAGGGTGGATATCGCGGTGAACGGTACGTACTGGGGCGGTGCCATAATCGGCACCTTCGCGACATTCCTGCTGCTCGGTAATCTACCCGAGGGCATCGCGTGGCGGATTGGATTCCTGTTCGGTCCGGTGCTGGGCCTGGTGATCATCTATGTACGTCGTAACCTTCCGGAGAGTCCCCGCTGGCTGATCATGCATGGGCGAGCAGACCAAGCCGAAGCGGAGATTGCCAAGATCGAGGCGCAGGTCGAGCGTACCGGCAAGACGCTGGAGCCGGTTGACGAGAGCAAGGCTATCGAGATCAAGCCGACCGACAAGATCGGCTATCTGGCGTTGCTGCGGGTACTGTTCGCCCGCTATCCGGGCCGGTCGGTGCTCGGTCTCGCGCTCATGGTGACCCAGTCGTTCCTGTACAACGCGATCTACTTCACGTACGCACTGATTTTAGGCATCTTCTACCACGTGAGTGATGCCGCGATCCCGCTCTACGGCCTGGCCTTCGCGGTTGGCAATCTCATCGGGCCATTTGTGCTTGGTCCACTGTTCGATACGATAGGCCGGAAGAAGATGATCTCAGGTACGTACCTGATCTCCGGTGTGCTACTGGCCATCAGCGCGGTCCTGTTCAACGCTCAGGTACTGAACGCGACGACGCAGACCGTGGCATGGGTCGTCATCTTCTTTTTCGCCTCCGCAGGGGCGAGTGCCGCCTACCTGACGGTGAGCG
>JBOHEL010000265.1:0-7028 GCA_050700995.1 Sciscionella sp.
CGGCCCCGCCCGGATCCGGCCGTCACGCAGCACCTCTGGGCAGATGCTCGTGAGCCGGGACGTAATCGCATCTGATGAGAACTCGCGATAGCGCAACGTGCGGCGGAAGGTCGCCGAGCTGGCCCGGCGTTCTGTGCGGTGACGGGTTGACTCCTATGCTCCGTCGTAACAGGTGGTTATCTATTAGTCGATCTGTGTGCACGTCTTGCACCGCAGCGCACTCATCTGGGTTCGGACAGTAACGATGAGGTGAAATCGCCGTGCATTTCACACGATCGAATGATGCCTGAATGGTTAACGTCTGCTCATGGAGTCGAACCCGGTGACGAGCTGGTACTTGCGATCGATGGGCGACCGCGACACCCACCGGGGCGAGCTACGTCCCGACGGCACGGTCACCGCTGCGTGCGGGATCAACTTCCACCCGCTGTGCCTGCTGCGCGACACTGGCCCGGCGCTACCCGGTCTGCCCCCCGACCCGGATCAGATCTGCCCGGCCTGCTAGCGCGCATCCGATAAGCCAGCACCTGCGGGTGGGCGCGGACGGGGCAGCAGAGCAGACTCGAAAGCGTGAACCGTCGGCGAGTCAGCGGAGACTGCAAGGGCGCCCGGGGCGCGCTGCGATAGCAAGGACAGCCCCGTGACGCAGCCGGACCCCCGACCCGGCAGCCTCGCGGGGCTTTTCGCGTGCGAAGAGGCCCGGAGGGAGTGACCACGGTGGGCGAAGCATCCTGTGGGCCGATGGCGGGCGTTATGTCCCGGCGGCGCGGCTCTCTGCGGCCACCGCCGGATGGCGGTGTGGACGCCTGGCCAGTCGCTCAGCGGCCCGGGCCGGGGCTAGCACGCGGGCGACGAACAGCACCACGACCGAGACACAAGGCGGTGCCGGTCTTGACGTCGCTTCCGGGTGAGCGGTGAGACCTCAACAGCGCGTCGATCGACCCCCAAGAACGCCGGTTCGTAGGGGCTGGCTCCGGATTCAGGATCGATCTGCCAGAGGTGCTACGTGACCGGTGCTGCGTGACCGGGAGGGAGGGCTGGCGTGGGGTCCAGAGAAGTCATCGAGCTGCGCCCGGCCGGACTCGGCGAGATACCCCCGACTGGTTGCTTACGGTGTGGTCGAGGCGGCACGGTGTGTCCCATGGGCACGCACGACAAGCCGGACCCGAAGCCGGACCCTAGGACCGATGGTCAACCTCCGCCGGGCAGGCCACTGCCTCCACCGCCGGACCCCGGCAAGCACGGCAAGCCAGACCCCCCGGACAAGGACAAGAAGTAGTGGCCAACTCCGACGCATTGCGTCAGACCATGGTGGAGGGCCTGACCCAGCGGGGTGAGCTGGAGGCGCGGTGGCGGGCCGCGTTTAGCGAGGTGCCCCGGCACGAGTTCATCCCGGAGCTGGTGTGGTGCCACGACCGCGGCCGCGCCGGGGACTGTGATCTGGTGCCGCTGCGCCGCAGCGAGGACCCGCAGCGCTGGATGGAGGGGGCCTACGCCAACTCCTCGGTCTGCACCCAAGTCGATGACGGCCACCCGGCCGGGGCGCACGGGTGCGGGTTTGAGGTGACCTCCTCGGCGTCGATGCCCGGGGTGGTGGCCCAGATGCTCACCGCGTTGCAGGTGGCGCCGGGGATGCGGGTGCTGGAGATCGGCACCGGCACCGGATACAACGCCGCCCTGCTCGCCCACCAGCTCGGTGCCGCCCACGTGGTCAGTGTCGAGATCGATCCCGCGGTGGCCGAACACGCCCGGCACGCCCTGGCCGCCACCGGCTACCGCGCGGTGAGCGTGATCACCGGCGACGGCGCGGAGGGCTACCCGCCCGGGGCGCCGTATGACCGGGTGATCGCCACCGCGGCCGCAGCCGAGGTACCGCACGCCTGGATAGCGCAGACCCGGCCCGGGGGCCGCGTGCTGACCCCCTGGGGCACCGCGTTCTACCCCGGCGGGCTGCTGGCGCTCACCGTGGACCACGACGCCACTGCGACCGGGAGGATTGTGGGCCCGGCGGCGTTCATGTGGCTGCGCGCGCAGCGCATCCCCCGCTACAGCACGGGCCGGATTGTGCGAGACCAGGACGCGGCGGCCGTGTCTACCACCGACCTGCACCCCTGGCAGGTGGCTGGTGATGTCCACGCGGCCACCGCCATCGGGCTCCGCGTGCCTCGCTGCGAGAGCTTCTACCACCCGGACAGCTCAGCGACCGGCACGCTGTACCTGGTGGATCAGCACACCCGTTCCTGGGCCACACTGCACCTCACCCCCGAGCCCCCCTACCAGGTACGCCAGAGCGGAGAACGCACCCTCTGGGACGAGGTGGCCACCGCCTACCGGTGGTGGCTCGACGCCGACCAACCACCCGTGGAGGGCTGGAGATTCACCGTCACCCCCAGCGGGCAGCGGGTGGAGCTGCGGGCCGACGCCCCCGCCAGCCCGGCGCGGGTATCCTGACCCACCGTGACCGCATGATCATGCAGAACAGACCCGATAATCGGGTGTTTCGGGCGCGGGCCGGGTGATAACGGGGCCGGTCGCCGGTTGGTGCTGGTCCGCGGGCTGTGAGGGGGCCGGTAAGAACAATTATGACAACACCGGCGCTAGCCACGGCACCCGCCGGTCACACCGTGTGATGGCCCCGGGCGAGCCGGCCGGGCTCGCGGGCTGCTCCCGTGGACAAGGCCACTCACTCGAAGACTTCGCCCCCATCACCCGCGCTCGCCGGTCAGGGCCGTACCGGTCGCGCCGGTCGGGGGTTCAGCAAACGACCGGTACCGCCGAACGGATCAACGACGTCGCACGCTGATCGGTCGTGAGCGCTAACGGGTGGCGTCAGGGACACCTCACCTCAGGACGTGAGTGGACCATCGCTGTCGAGGGGGGTGGTGGCTGCGAAGTGAGGCGGAGTCCGGCCGCCGTCTGCAACGCGCGGCCGGACTATATTCCCGACAGGCAGGTCCGATCCTTGAGGAGGATGACTTGCGAACCACCAGCGAGTATGCCACTCAACCCCGATAATGTGACCATCCTCTCTGGTGCGACCTCGGGCGGTGCATGGGTGTCGCCGAGGCAGCGCCACGTGTCGGCACTAACCCGACTGGACAGGACCACCATCGCGACAGTCCGTAACGCCCATGCGACGCTCAGCGATCCGAGGGTGACAATCGCACGCTCCATCCTGGGAGGTACACCACCATGGGCGGTAGGTCCCGGCGCATGTGGCCGTGGATCGTGGGTAGCGCGGCGCTGCTGCTGGCCGTCATCGCCCTCGCCGCCGGTTGCGGCCGTGCCAGCCCTATCTCGACGGCGCCCGTGGCCGCACCGAAACCCCACGCACCGGCCGCGCCGAAACCGACTCCGATCGTGCGGCAGCCGGGCTTAAGCGCTACTGAACACGGACAGTGACCACGGCCCGTAGGTACGGGCAGTAGGTACTGAGATACGGCGAGAGCGGTAGATCAGCCGGGTTACGCGGGGTCGGGTTCGGGATTCAGTTTGGGAGAGGCCTTCGGATTCCCGAGCGACTGCCGCCATGGGCTGATCTACCGCTCTCGCCGTGTCTTAGTAGCGAAGTCATGACGTCATGACGTCATGACGTCGCTACTGCATTACTTCCGGCGTCGGTTTTCTTCGACATCTCGGAGCACGTCGGGGAGCACGCGTTCGGCCAGGGCTGGGTCGTGGTCGAGCTGGACGAGTAGGGCTCGAATGAGCGACGCGGCGGGAACCTTCGGTACGTGAAGTGTGATCGCGGTCTGTCGGCACCAGTCGAGAAGGTTGTGGTGGGTGATCGGGGCGAGGTCGAGGGTGATCCGCACGGGCTGTGCGCGGGGGGTCACCAGCGGGGCGGTTTCCGTCGTGGGCTCGGGGGTGGGTGGCCGAGCTGCGGTGCGTGCTGCCCGCGCCGCGAGCGCGTCTGAGGCCTTGCTCACGCTGCCCACCCTCCCCGGCGGGTGATCTCCTCCGCCGCCTGTATCGCGACGTCGCCCGGGCCGAGTTCGACGGGCGCCCCGATCGCTTGGGCGTACCGCTCGGCCAGGGGGATCGCGGCGACGAGGCAGTACCGGCCCCGTTCGACCAGTTGCTCGCGGTAGACCCGGGCCGCGGTGGTGCCCACCCGGACGCGATTCCACAGCACGCTCACCGGCGCCGGCCGGGTCCGGGTCATCGCGACCTCACCGATCGCGTCCCATACCTTCGGCAGCACGTCCCACTCCGCCGATGTCGGCGCCAGCGTGACCACGACATCGGTCGCCGCCCGGATCGCCGAGAGCACGATCCCTCGCTGAAGCTCCAGCGGGGGCGTGTCCACGACGACCAGGTCGTAGAGGTCGGCGGAGACCAGACCGCGCAAGCCGCGGTGCTCCTCGTGCATCCGGTGGCTGGCCAAGCTCATCACCGGGACACTCCACCCGCCATCTCTCCACCACCGTTGCAGCGTGCCCTGCGGGTCGGCATCCACGCCCAGCACCCGATAGCCCAGCGCCGCCCACGCGTGGATGAGCAGACCCGCGCAGGTGCTCTTACCGCTGCCGCCTTTGAGGTTGGTCACCGTCACCACCCGCAGCGGCGGTATCCGCTGGGTTCCCTGTCGATGCCGAGGCACAACGGAACGTTACTGCGTGACGTAGTGACGTCATGACTTCGCCACGCCGCGAGATGTCGACGGCACTACGTCATGCAGTAAAGCAGTCAAGAGTGGGTGAGCGGCGTCGAGCATCCCTACTGGTAACACTGGTGCACTCGGTATCTCCAGTAGCATTCATCGCATGCATATCACTGGTGTGATCATAGAAGAGTAGGTGCAAGATCGGCCGAGGTTTCCGACGCGGCGGCCACTCGCAGGACAAATGGTGAACGGCAGGTCAGCGGCGTGGTGGAGGACCGGCTCGTCGAGGCAGCCGCCCCGAGTAAGCCCGTACGGCGGGGGAGTTAACCATGTGGCGTGTCGATCTGGTCTGAGGCCAGGTACCGGTTGATGTCGTCGAGGTGGTCCAGGCCGAGGCGGATAATCGCGGCCTGTGCGTCGGACTTGCGGATCCGGCCACCACTGCCGTGGTGAATGCGGTCAGCGGCCTGCGTGAAGGCGGTGACCACCTCGGTCGGCAGCAGCCATGACCGGCGTGTAGTGCCCCGCTTGCCGGTGGCCCGGTTCCCCGGCCGCTGTGACTGTTCTTCGGGTTCGGTGGGATACCGGTTGCCCAGCGCCGCGGCGATGTCGTCTACGCCCGCGGCCGCGCCCACGTCCTTGCGCCGGCTCATTGGACGGTCATCTCCCGGTCGGTCGCGGCGTCGAGGACATCAGCCAGCGTCCGGTACGCGTTGGCCGCTTCGGTGTTGCTGGCGTGGATCGGCACCGGCTGACCGGCTCGCCAGGCTTCTTTGATCACCACGGCCAGTGGGAAGTGTCCCAAGATCGGCAGTCCGTCGATCTCGGACAGTCGGTCCATCACGGTGCCGTCGATCGTGGACAGTGGCCGGCGGTACAGGGAGGCGACCAGGCCATGCAGTTGCACCGGCGGCCGACGCAGCGCCCTCTCCAACGCGCGTATCTGGCCAAGTAGCAACCGCAAGGCCTCTAATGACGAGTCCTCGGGCTGCACCGGGATGAGCACGCCATCTACGGCGGCGAGGATGTTGTCGGTGAGGATGTCCAGGGCTGGTGGCGCGTCCAACAGCACGTGGTCGTAATCGCCGGCCAGGTCGTCGAGCAGCCGGCCAAGCTGACGCTCTCGGTCCGGCCGCTTGTCCAGGTCACGCACTGCCGTCCACATCCGGATCGAGGTCGGCAACAGGTCCAGCCGGCCGCCGGCTTCAGTGATGGAGTGATGGGTGACTAGGGCCGAGGTTGGCCCGTCGTAGTCTCCGGCGAGCGCGGCGGCCAACGACGGCTGGTCGACCGGCACCCGCGCGAGCTTCAACGCGGTGACTGTGAGATGCCCTTGCGGGTCGAGATCACCGGCCAGCACACGCTGACCACGCTCGGCCAGCGCCCCTGCCACCCCAGCGACCACGGCAGTCTTGCCGACCCCGCCCTTTTGATTGATCACACCAGTGATACGCATGCGGTCAATGCTACTAGCCACACCATGCGCACCAGTGTTACCAATGCGACGTGTCGTAAGGACAGGCATGTTGGGTAGAGAACATTCGCCTGGCCTATGTCTTCGTCCTCGGTCTAGTCGGGCCCCCGAGCGGGGGTCGGTTCTCGTTTGTCCTGGCGGGTCGCTCATGCCGCTGACTTGGCCGTTCACCATTTGTCCTGCGAGTCGCCGACGTCATCGCATCTGGCGGATTCTCGGTGTAGTCGCCGCATGGCCATCCGCGCAGGCGTTCGCCACATCGGATGAGAACTCGCCACCTGTCTCACCAGATCAACCGAGAACCCGCGCCAGGTCAGACGACGAGAACTCAACACCGGCACAGCCCCCCGCTGACCAGGAGGGACGGATGCCCCCTCTACGAGCCCGGCCCCGTGTTACGGCTCGATATGATAGGATAGGATATGATAGATGGCGACCCCGACCCGGCGGCGGAAGGCAAGAAGGCGATGACCAGCGCGAATACCTCGACCGATGCCCGGCCGGCGGCGTGCATGTTCCCCGGTTGCGAGCGGCCGGTGCGGGGCCGGGCGGGGGAGGGAGGTGGCAAGCCGCCGATCTATTGCGATCTGGTCAACCCGGGCACCGGGAAGTTGGCGCACACGCCGTTGACGGCGGCTCGGGAGCGGGCCAAGCAGCGCCAGGGCGCGACGGGGCACCCCGCTGGCCTGAACGGGGAGGCCCCGGCCAGCGCGGCGCGGGACCGGGCGGTGGGCCTGCTGGACCAGTTCTGGACCGCGTCGGAGCAGATGAGCGCCACGTTGGGTGCCGCGATCGAGGCGATGAGCGCGGCCGGTGACCCCGAAAGCGTGTCCGCCGAGCTGACCGCGGCGCGCCGTCAGGTCGAGCGCACCCGGCTGGAGGCCGACGAGCGCATCCAGACCGCCGAAGCCGCGCGCGACCAGGCCGCCGCCGACACCGCGGCGGCCC
>JBOHEL010000266.1:0-7010 GCA_050700995.1 Sciscionella sp.
GCGCACACCTCACCGCCGACGACGCGGTGACAGCCCCGCACCGCCCGCACCACGTGGCGATCGCGCACGGGGTCGACCTGAATGCCATGACCGCGGAGATCTTCGGCCGCGAGACCGGCCTCGGTCGCGGGCGCGGTGGGCATATGCACCTGTTCGACCCCGCTACGCACTTCTCCTGCTCCGGCATCGTCGCCGAAGGCCTACCAGCCGCGCTCGGGCAGGCATTCGCCTTCCAGCGCCAGGGGACCGACCGAGTGGCCGTAGCTTTCGCAGGCGAGGGCGCGGCGAACCAGGGCGGCTTCCACGAGTCGCTCAACCTGGCCGCGCTATGGAAACTGCCGGTGATCTTCGTGATCGAGGACAACGACTGGGGTATCTCGGTACCACGCTCGGCATCCACCTGCGTGCCGTCCAACGCCGACCGCGCCGCCGGGTACGACATGCCGGGGGAGCGGGTGGAGGACAACTCCGTCGAGGGGGTGCACGCGGCCGCGAGCAGGGCGGTACAGCGGGCCCGGGCAGGTGATGGCCCCTCCCTGATCGAGGTCCACACGTTACGACTGTGGGGGCACTTCGAGGGTGATGCCCAGGCGTACCGCGGCGACGAGCTGGAGGGCGTAGCGGGTCGGGATCCGATCGCCACCTATGAGTACGCCCTCGCCGCCGACGGGCTGGTGGACGCCGAGAAAGTCGCGGCGATCCAGCTCGGCGCGCACGAGAAGGTCGAGAAGGCCATCGAGTTCGCCAAGGGCAGCCCGCAGCCCGATCCCGATTCCGTCATGCAGTACGTATTCGCCGAAAGGAGGACGTCATGAGCGTCACCGAGCACCCGACAACACAAGCAGTAGGTCGCAAGCTGACAACCGCGCGCGCGATGGCGGAAGGCATCGCGCAGGAGATGGAGCGTGACGAGCACGTCTTCGTGATGGGTGAGGACGTCGGCGCCTATGGTGGGATCTTCGGTTCCACCGGAGGCCTGCTGGACCAGTTCGGCGCGCGGCGGGTGATGGATACCCCGATCTCGGAGACAGCGTTCATCGGGATGGGGATCGGCGCAGCGGTTGAGGGCATGCGGCCGATTGTCGAGCTGATGTTCGCGGATTTCTTCGGCGTGTGTATGGATCAGATCTACAACCACATGGCGAAGATCCACTTCGAATCGGGCGGCAATGTCTCGGTGCCGATGGTGTTGATGACCGCCGTTGGCGGCGGCTACTCCGACGGCGCCCAGCACTCCCAGTGCCTGTGGGGTACGTTCGCGCACCTGCCGGGGATGAAGGTGGTCGTGCCGAGCAATCCCGCGGACGCCAAGGGTTTGATGATCTCCGCGATTCGCGAGGACGGCCCGGTTATCTACATGTTCCACAAGGGCGTGATGGGCCTGCCGTGGATGGCCAAGAACCCGCGTGCGATCGGACCGGTGCCGGAGGAGGAGTACCAGGTTCCGATCGGTAAGGCTGCCGTGGTCCGCGAGGGCACCGATTGCACGGTCGTGACGATCTCGCGTTCGGTGCACGACTGCCTTGACGTAGCTGGGGAGCTTGCCGAGCAGGGTACGTCCGCGGAGGTCATCGACCTGCGCACGCTGGTACCGCTTGACCGCGAGACAGTGCTGGCATCCGTGCGCAAGACCGGCAAGCTGATCGTGGTCGACGAGGACTACCTGTCATACGGTATGTCCGGCGAGATCGCGGCGACGGTAGCCGAGGCCAATCCGACGATGCTGCGGGCGCCCCTGGTGCGGGTGGCGGTGCCTGACGTGCCGATACCGTACGCGCGGCCGTTGGAACAGGCGATACTGCCGAACCAGGCCCGCATCCGTACCGCCATCCAACAGGTGTGCGAGCGGTGATCGAGATCGTTTTCCCGCTGCTGGATGAGGAGGCTCCCGAGGCGCAGGGGGTCGTGTCGACGTGGTTCGTCGACGACGGCAGCCAGGTCTCGGCCGGGACCCTGCTTGCCGAGGTGCAGGTCACCAAGATCGCCGATGAGATCACCGCGCCCACCACCGGAGTCCTCCACCAGAAAGCGGCCGAAGGCGAGGTGGTGGACCAGGGAGCGGTGGTCGCGGTGATCGAGTAGTTGGGTGTCTTGAAGACACCCCAACTATCCGGCCATGGCGGCCGCTTTCTTCTTCTCCTTGTCGGATGGCGAGGCGTCGGCGTGGTAGTCGGTGCCGGTGGTCTCGTCGGTGCCGTTGCGGACCTTCAGCGCCCGCAGGATCAGCGTCGCCACCACCGCGACCACCAGGTTGGCGATAATCGCGACCGCACCGACGTAGATCTGCATCTGCGAACCGCTGAACGGCTGCCAACCGAAGATCGACAGCTTGTCCAGCGTCAGCGCAGAGCCACCGAAATGCCCCTTGCCCTTGGCCGCGTTCGGGATGTTGTAGAGCAGGTACACGCCCCACCCCATACCGACCACCCATCCCGCGACCAGGCCCCACACGTGCAACCACCGCGTGTACAACGCGATCGCCACCGCGGGCAACGTCTGCAGGATCAGCACTCCACCGATCAG
This sequence comes from Sciscionella sp., assembly GCA_050700995.1. Classification (GTDB taxonomy): domain Bacteria; phylum Actinomycetota; class Actinomycetes; order Mycobacteriales; family Pseudonocardiaceae; genus JBOHEL01. Next base: position 2,524 of record JBOHEL010000266.1, read on the forward strand.
CTGCAGGTCGATGGAGAACGCCGGGTTGATGAAGATAATCGCCACCACCGCGCCGAGCTTGACGACCAGCGAGGCGTACTTGGCCTGCCGAGCCTCCTGCTGGGGTGTCGCACCCCGTCGGATATAGGCCTTGTAGATGTTTCGCGTCCACAGGTTGGCCGCCGCGATCGCCATGATCGCCGCTGGCACCAGCGCACCGATACCGATAGCGGCGAAGGCGATCCCGGCGAACCAGGAGGGGAACTGCGTACCGAAGAGGACAGGTATCACGGTGTTGCTGTCCGGGTCACCCGTCGCCGCGTTGACGATCGGCTTGGTGCCCGCGGTCAAGGCCACATAACCAAGCAGCGCAAGCAAGCCGAGCAGCAGGGAGTACGCGGGCAGCGCCACCATGTTCTTCTTGATTACCTTGCGGCCCTTCGACGCCAGCACGCCGGTGATCGAGTGCGGGTAGAGGAACAGCGCCAGCGCGGAGCCCAGCGCCAGCGTGGCGTACTGAAGTTGGTTGGTGCCGGTAAGGAATATCGACCCCTTCGGCTTGCCGGTCTTCGGGTTGATCGCGGAGAGCTTCTGCTGGGAGACATCGAAGATGTGTCCCCAGCCGCCGAGCTTGGATGGCAGGTAGAAGATCGCGATCAGGATCACAAGATAGATCAGGATGTCCTTGACGAACGCGATCATCGCGGGAGCACGCAGCCCCGACTTGTAGGTGTAGATCGCGAGGATCACGAACGCGATGAACAGCGGGAGGTGCCCCGCGATGCCGGAGCCGTTGAGCCCCATGGTGCGCAGCACCGCTTCCAGCCCCGCGAGTTGAAGCGCGATGTAGGGCATCGTGGCGATGATCCCGGTGATCGCGATCAGGAACGCCAGCACCGAGGATCCGTAGCGTCCCTTCACGAAGTCGGCGGGCGTGACGTAGCCCCGCATCCGGGAAACCGACCACATGCGCAGTGCCGGCAGCAGCACGATCGGGTACAGCACCACTGTGTAGGGCAGCGCGAAGAAGCCCATCGCGCCCGCGCCGAACACCAGCGCGGGGACCGCGACGAAGGTATACGCGGTGTAGAGATCTCCACCGACGAGGAACCAGGTGATCCAACTACCGAACTTGCGTCCGCCGAGTCCCCACTCGTCGAGGTGCTCCAGCGAGGAGCCTGCTTTCCAGCGCGACGCGAAGAAGCCCATCACGCTGACCGCGGCGAACAGGATGATGAATACGATCAGCTCGACTACCTGCCCACTGTTCACCGTGTTGTCCCCTCGTCCAGCGCGTCAACGTCATCCGGCTCGAAGACCACGGGTCGCGGCTCGCCGGGCTTGTCCCTGGTCATCGCGTAGACGATCCAGACGCAGCCAACTCCCACGATGACGAAGGCGAGTTGGTACCAGTAGAAGAAGGGCAGGCCGAACAGTCGCGGCTTGTCGAAGTTGAACCACGGTGTGATCAGCATCAGCAACGGCACCAGCAGCAGCAGGTTCCAGGCCTTCACGCGCAGGCCGGTGCGCCTTCCTTGCGGTGGCGTGCTCGTGGGTGCTTCGGACGGCATGTCGCTCCTCAGGGGATAGGGCGGATCGCCGAGATGCTATGCCGATCACTGGCCGAATCACCCATCCGATACCAACGATCGGCGTGTGGTATCCGAATCGTAATCAACGAGGTACAACCAAACGTGAGTACTTTCGCCCGTCATCGCAGCAGAGAGTGCCAGCAATCCACCCGGTTGTCCCCACCTGTGGATAACTTTGTGCACAGCGGAGGCAACCTCCGGGCGGCACCGCCGAATGGGTTGTTCAACGGTGCCGTTCAGAGCAAACACCACGTCACGATCCGTCGCCCAGCCGATCCGGCTAGTCCGATCGGCGGTAGTCGTTGGTCGATCCCGGAGTCAGTGTCCACAGCCAGAGCAGGTAGACAGGCGGGGTGAACTCGTTTTTGGATTCGCTTTCCGGACTGTGGTTCCGGATGTTGGATGTGCAGCCGAACCCCCGACCCTGGATCCTGCTAGGTACCGCCGTCGCAGGGTTGATCGCAGTCGGTCACCACGCCCTGTGGCGGGTGCTGCGCAACGTCGTCACCACCGCGCATGAGGGTGGCCACGCGCTGGTGGCACTGTGCGTCGGTCGGAAGCTCTCCCGCATCGAGTTGCACTCGGACACCTCCGGCGTCACGGTGTCCCGCGGCAAGCCGCACGGGCCGGGGATGGTCGCCACGATGCTCGCCGGCTACCTCGCACCGTCGCTGACCGGTCTTGGTGCGGCACTGCTGCTTGCGGGCGGCTACATCACCGGCATGCTCGTGCTGACCGTGCTACTGCTGCTGGTACTGCTGAGCCGGGTCCGCAATGCCCATGGCGTACTCTCGGTGCTCATCACCGGGGGCGTGGTGCTGGCGGTGGCCTGGCTGGCACCCGCACAGGCACAGGCGGTGTTCGCCTACGTGTTCGCCTGGTTCCTGCTGTTCGGCGGGGTGCGGCCGGTGTTCGAACTGGCCGGGCAGCGACGGCATGGCCGTGCCTGGGAGTCCGACGCCGACCAACTCGCCAGGTTGACCGGGGTCGCGGGCGGCGTGTGGGTGAGCGCCTTCGGACTGGTCAACCTTGCGGTGCTCGCGGCGGGGGTCGGGGTGCTTGTACCCCGCGTCATCGCAGGTATCGAGTCGCTACGCACGGCGGCCGGATTCTGAGCGCGAGAACTGCTGAAAGTGGCTTTCAGGTCGAAGAGCTGCATGAAAGTGGCTCTTGTCCCCATGAGCGGAGCAAGAGCCACTTTCAGCTAAACGGCCACTAGCCGAGGCGTTGTTTGAGGGCGGCCAACTCGTCGTGCAGCGGGGTTGGCAGCTTGTCGCCGATCTTGGCGAACCACTCCTCGATCTTCGGGATCTCGCCCTTCCACTCCTCCGGCAGAACCCGCAGCGAGGCCTCGATGTCCTCGATGGGGGTGTCCAACCCCGACAAGTCGAGATCCTCGACGCGCGGCACGAGACCGACCGGGGTCTCATGCGCGCCCGCCTTACCCTCGATGCGCTCGATCGCCCACTTCAGCACGCGCGAGTTCTCACTGAATCCGGGCCACAGGAAGCGCTTGTCCTCGCCGCGACGGAACCAGTTCACGTAGAAGATCTTCGGCAACTTGGCGGCATCGGCACGCTTGCCGGTGTCGATCCAGTGCTGCATGTAGTCGGCGACGTGGTAGCCGATGAACGGCAGCATCGCCATCGGGTCGCGCCGCACCTCACCGACCTTTCCCGCCGCGGCCGCTGTCTTCTCCGACGACATCGTGGCGCCCATGAACACGCCGTGCTGCCAGTCGCGGGACTCCGCGATCAGCGGCACGGTGTCCGCCCGGCGACCACCGAAGAAGATCGCGGAGATCGGCACGCCCTGCGGGTCGTCCCACTCCGGCGCCAGGATCGGGCACTGCGACATCGGGGTGCAGTACCGCGAGTTCGGGTGCGCCGCGGGCTCGTCGGACTCCGGTGTCCAGTCCCGGTTCTTCCACGAGGTCAGGTGCGCGGGCGGCGCGCCGACGCCCTCCCACCAGACGTCGCCGTCATCGGTGAGCGCGACGTTCGTGAACACCGAGTTGCCCTGATCGATGGTGCGCATGGCGTTCGGGTTGGTCTTGCCGTTGGTGCCTGGCGCGACGCCGAAGAAACCGAACTCCGGGTTGACCGCGTACAGCCTGCCGTCCTCCCCGAACCGCATCCACGCGATGTCGTCACCGAGGGTCTCCGCCCGCCAGCCGGGAACCGTCGGCTGCAGCATCGCCAGGTTCGTCTTCCCGCACGCGCTCGGGAACGCCGCGGCCACGTAGTACGCCTTGTTCTCCGGTGAGATGAGCTTGAGGATCAGCATGTGCTCGGCGAGCCAGCCCTCGTCACGGGCCATCGCCGAGGCGATCCGCAGCGCGTAGCACTTCTTGCCGAGCAGCGAGTTACCGCCGTAGCCGGAGCCATAGCTCCAGATCGTGCGCTCCTCGGGGAAGTGCGTGATGTACTTCGTCTCGTTGCACGGCCACCGCACGTCGTCCTGACCGGCTTCCAGCGGCGCACCAACCGAATGCAGGCAGCGTACGAACTCCGCGTCCGTACCGAACTTCGCCAGCGCCTTCTCGCCCATCCGTGTCATCACCCGCATCGAGATGACCACGTACGCCGAATCGGTGATCTCCACGCCCAGTTTCGGCTTCTCGTCACCGAGTGGGCCCATGCAGAACGGGATCACGTACATCGCGCGACCACGCATCGAGCCCCGGTAGAGCTCGGTCATCGTCGCCTTCATCTCGACAGGGTCGGTCCAGTGGTTGGTCGGACCGGCATCCGCCTCGTCACGGGAGCAGATGAAGGTGCGCTCTTCCACCCGCGCCACATCGGCCGGGTCCGAGGCCGCCCAGTACGAGTTGGGTTTCTTGTCAAGCTTCACCATGGTTCCGGCGTCGACCAGCAGGCTGGTCAGCCGTTCCCACTCGGCGTCGGAACCATCGAC
>JBOHEL010000267.1:0-6975 GCA_050700995.1 Sciscionella sp.
CCCTTGCCCGATCCCGCAGGGACGAGGTACACGCCAACGCCGAGCGGGAGCTTCGTGCACGCTGGTCCGACATCCCGATCGCGCCCGGCCGCCTCGTCGCGGAGACCTGGGCAGCGGTCCGCGACCTCGACTGGCTGCTGACCTTGCGCAACACCCGCAGCTGGCCGGTCGGTGTATGGCAGTTCAGCGGCGCGGGAGAGTACCTCGGGCACTCCGGAGGCGGCGGCGTCGGCTACGGGCCCGGTGCGATGGTCGGTGGGGCGCTCGCCGCCCGCGACCGTGGCGAGCTCGGCGTCGCGATCATCGGGGACGGCGACCTGCTGATGGCCGCAGGCGCACTGTGGACCGCGGTGCACTACCGGATCCCCATGCTCGTCGTGATCAACGACAACAGCTCGTTCTACAACGACGAGCCGCATCAAGCCCACGTCGCGCGTCACCGTGGCCGCCCGGAACGCAACGCCTGGATCGGCATGCGCATCCGCGACCCGGTCGTCGACTTCTCCGCATTGGCCGCGTCCTACGGTTGCGCCACCTATGGTGGAGCGGTCGAGAATCCCGACGACCTGGCCGGTGTACTGCGGGCCGCCACCATAGACGCACTCGACGGCGCCGTCGCGGTCGTACATGTACGGACCGCACGTCAATGACACGGGAGGAATGCGGGAAACGGTGAACGGGGCAGCCAGGCAGCGGGGAAACAGCGGGCAGCCACCTGAGGCGGAAACGCCCGAGACCAGCCAGCTTTTCAGCCGGATCAGCGTCGGCCGTGTTTCGGCGGTGATCGTCGATCAGATCCGGCTGGTGATTCGCCAGGGCCAGCTCCGGCCTGGTGACCGGTTGCCTGCAGAGCGGGAGCTGTGTGAACGGTTCGGGGTCAGCAGGGTCACTGTCCGCGAGGCACTGCGGGTGCTGGAATCCAATGGGCTCATCGATATCCGCGTCGGCGCACGGGGTGGTGCTTTCGTGACGGCACCGAGCCGAGATCGGGTCGGCGAGGGGCTCACCGACCTCCTGCTGCTCTCGGCACTCAACCCTGCCGATGTCACCGAGGTGCGATTCATCCTGGAGCTCGGCATCGTGCAAGCGGTATGCGAGCGGGCCACCGACGAGGACATCTCCGAGCTGCGGAGCATTTGCCATGACGCGCGCGCCGCGCTCGCACGTTCCGAATACTCTATGGCGCTCTCGGCGACGTTTCACGTCCGGGTCGCCGAATCAACCCACAACCCGGCCGTCGTGATGCTGGTGGAATCGTTCCGCGGCGCATTGCTCATGTCGTTGGAAGCAGCGCACAACCGGGCGCCTGAGATGGGCAGGCTCGGTGTCGACGAGCACGAGTCGTTCGTCGACGCCGTGGCGGCGAGGGACGCCAAGCTGGCACGGCGGATCATGCGCGAGCACTTGACCCGCACCGCCAGCCGCATCCGATTAGCCCGAAAATAACAGGACTCGCGGCCAGCCGGGTCCGAGTAGCCCAGTTCGAGTGTTCGCTGCCGGTGGTCATGGGGCGGAGACGCTCACGGCATTGCGGGGTGCCGTGGTGGTCGAAGTGCCGGTGTTGGTGGGGGAAACGCTCACGGAAAGGGGGAGCGATCACACCGGGCCCATTTGTCAACCGCGCCGGACGTCGGGCTAGACGTCAGGTGCTGAGGCGACCCTCAAACGCTGTGGTGCGGGCAAGGACAGGGTCATCCAGATGGGCCGCACGACTGGGCAGGTCGGTGTTGCCGCGAGGGAGAGTGATTGGTTAGCCTCCACGTGAATGTGGTCACAGGTTGTAGTGCCGGTTGGAGGAGGCCAGCAAGATGGGACGACATGTCCACGCTGGCGGCAATCGCGCGACGGAGAGTGATGGTGGGCAATTCGACTCGGCGGGTACCGCCCGCTCCGGGCCACACCGTCAGTTCGCCGCCTGCAGGCTGGCTGTGCTGTGTTACTACTGTGGCCTGCCGGTGCGGCTGGGCGGCGATCCCGCACATCCCGGACGTGGCGTGATCGAGTACCCGAGTAGCCATGTGAGCGTTCGCGATGACGGCCTTCCGGACCTGCACCTGCTGCACCGCTTCTGCCGCGACAGGCTGCGGGTGGGCAGGCGTCGCAGGGCGCTGCGCTCTGGGCGCACCATCCGCCGCGCGCGGTTGGGATGGGCCACCGAGTGTTACGAACGCGGCCTGCCGGTGCGTCACCACGACCTGCTCGGGCTTCGCACAGCGTGGTCACCCACGACAGGCACGTGCAACGCTGGACCATGCACAACGGCGACCTACCGGAAGCGTTGGATGGTGCGGGAGATGCGCTGCGCCTCCCGGGCATGCCGCTATTACTGGGCGGGACCCCACCACCAGGATCCGCCATGAGATGTCCTGCTGGATCCGGTACCGAGGCGCAGGCGCCCGGCTCATCGCAGTGACGCTGTTGTAGACGTAATCGAGAGGACTCCTCGTGGTTGTTCGTATGACCATCGGCTTGATATTCACTGCGGCGGGCTTGGCTATAGCCGGTCACCGGGTGTGGTGGCTGGCAAGGCTGATCGGGTCGGGGCAGCCGGCATCGGGGAGGCTGAACGACATCGGGGCCCGATTGACGGCGCAACTGCGAGAGGTATTCGGGCAGCGCCGGCTGTTGCGGTGGTCGGTTCCCGGCGCGGCGCACTTCTTCACGTTCTGGGGCTTCGTCATCCTGATGTTCACCGTGGTGGAGGCGTGGGGAGCGCTGTTCCACAGGGACTTCGCGTTCTGGTGGTTCGGGCACGCTCGGTGGCTGGGATTCCTTGAGGACTTCTTCGCGGTAGCCGTGCTGGTAGCGGTCGTCACCTTCGTCGTCATCCGGCTCCGTCACGCACCGCAGCGCCAGGCGCGCGCGTCACGGTTCTACGGTTCGCACAACAGCGCGGCATGGCTGGTGCTCGCCCTCATCACGACGGTGATCGTGACACTGTTGCTCTACCGGGCGGGCCAGTACAACACCGGGCACTTCCCGTACGGGCCCAGCGGCTGGCCGTTCGCGTCCTGGCTGATCGCACACGCGCTGGCGGGGGCGGGCACGACCGCGAACGCGGTGATCGAGACGGTGTTCCTACTCGGGAACGTCGGCTCGATCATGGGGTTCCTGGTGTTCGTGGTGTACTCCAAGCACCTGCACATCTTCCTCGCGCCGCTGAATGTGACGACCAAGCGCCTCCCTGACGGGCTCGGCCCGCTGCTTCCGATGGAGTCCCGAGGCAAGCCGATCGACTTCGAGGATCCCGACGAGGACGACATCTTCGGCAAAGGCAAGATCGAGGACTTCACCTGGAAGGGCATGCTGGACTTCGCGACCTGTACCGAATGCGGTCGCTGCCAGAGCCAGTGCCCGGCGTGGAACACCGGCAAGCCGCTGTCCCCGAAGCTGCTGATCATGGATCTGCGGGACCACCTGTTCGCAAAGGCCCCTTACCTGATCGACGGCAAGGAGGTTCCGGCGGACGCCGCGGTGCCCGCGGGGATCGGTGGCGAACACAGCCACGGAGTTCCGGAATCCGGGTTCGGCCGGGTGCCGGGCTCCGATGGCGCGCAAGCGGCCCGGCCGCTGGTAGGTACCGCGGAGGCGGGAGGGGTTATCGACCCCGAGGTGTTGTGGTCGTGCACCAGTTGTGGCGCGTGCGTCGAACAGTGCCCTGTGGACATCGAACATGTCGACCACATCGTCGATATGCGCCGCTACCAGGTGCTCATCGAATCCGAGTTCCCCACCGAACTCGGCACCCTGTTCAAGAATCTGGAGAACAAGGGCAACCCGTGGGGCCAGAACAACTCGGAACGGATGGACTGGGCGAAGGACCTCGACTTCGAGGTACCGGTCTGCGAGGGCGAGCTTGACGACGACGTGGAGTACCTGTTCTGGATCGGATGCTCCGGTGCGTTCGACGACAACGCGAAAAAGACGGTGCGCGCCACGGCGGAGTTGCTGCACATCGCCGGGGTGAACTACGCGGTGCTCGGCAAGGGCGAAACCTGTACCGGCGATCCGGCTCGCCGCTCCGGCAACGAATTCCTCTTCCAGATGATGGCCACCGAAACCACCGACACTCTCAACGGCGTATTCGGTGAGCGCGAACCCGCTCGCCGCAAGATCGTCACGACCTGCCCGCACTGCATGAACACGCTGGGCAGGGAGTACCCGCAACTGGGCGGTGACTACGAGGTGATTCACCACAGCCAACTGCTGAACCGACTGGTCCGCGCGGGCAAACTCACCCCGGTCAAACCGGTCGACGGTTCCGGGCAGGAGGTCACCTACCACGACCCGTGCTACCTCGGCAGACACAACAAGGTCTACGACGCGCCCCGCGAGCTCGTTGGGTCCTCGGGTCCGAACGTGACCGAGATGCCGAGGCACGCCGACCGGTCACTGTGCTGCGGGGCAGGCGGCGCCAGGATGTGGATGGAAGAGAAGATCGGCAAGCGGATCAACCTGGAGCGGGTGGACGAAGCCATCTCCACCGGCGCGAAGACGATCGCCACCGCCTGCCCGTTCTGCCGGGTGATGATTTCCGACGGCCTCACCCAGCGGCAGAGCGAGGACCAGGGCACCGACGTCAGCGTTCAGGACGTCTCCCAGCTCCTGCTCGACTCCGTCCGGCGTGGCCGGTGATCGGCACGCGCTCGCGCTATAGCGGCCGCTCGATCAGAACGTCACGGCTGATCGCGGCCGCGGCCTCGCGCAAGGGTGAGAGGTAGGTCTGGACAAGGTCACCGGTGAACACCGTGGTCTGCGTGGCGATGTTGATGGCTGCGACGCACTGTCCACTCCGGCCGGTCAGCGGCACGGCGATCGATCGAAGTCCCGGTTCCAGCTCCTCGGAAACCACGCTGTAGCCGTGCCCGCGCACGCTGGCCAGCTCCGCCCGCAACGAGGCCTCGGCGCGCACGGTGTGCCCGGTGAGGGGGCGGATATCGGCATGGGTGAGGTACTCGGCGAGGCGCTCGCAGTCGAGGCTCGCCAGCAGCACGCGACCCATCGACGTGGCGTACGCGGGGAAACGGGTGCCGACACTGATGTTGACCGTCATGATCCTGCGGGTCGCCACCCTTGCCACGTAAGCGATGTCGGTGCCGTCGAGGACCGCGACGGACACCGATTCCCCTACCCGCGCCGACAATGCGTCAAGGTGAGGTTGGGCGATCGAGGGAAGACCCATTGCCGAGAGGTAGGCGTGGCCGAGGCGCAACACTTGCGGGGTGAGGGCGAACAGCCGACCGTCGGTGCGCATGAAACCGAGATCGACAAGGGTGAGCAGGAACCGCCGGGCGGTGGCCCTGGTGAGCCCGGTGCGTTTCGCCACGTCGCTCAGTGTCATCTCGGCATGCTCGGCGCCGAACGCCTCGATGACCGCGAGTCCTCGCCCCAGCGACTGGACGTGCTGGCTCTCGGCAGCCACCTCAGGCGTCCCGGGCGGCTCGAAGCAAGGGCACCTCAAGCCTGTCGCGCATCTCGGCGAAGGACATGCCATAGGTTTCGCGGGCGGTGACAGCACCGTCGGACAGCAGGAAAACGCCATGATCGCTGTACACCCGGCTGACGCAAGCAAGTCCGGTGAGCGGGTAGGTGCACTCCCGGACCAGCTTCGGGCTGCCGTCCTTGGCGAACAGCGTCATCATCACGTAGACGTCCCTGGCTCCGCTGGCCAGATCCATCGCCCCGCCGACCGCCGGTATCGCATCCGGTGCGCCGGTATGCCAGTTCGCGAGGTCGCCGTTGCCCGCGACCTGGAACGCGCCGAGCACGCAGACGTCGAGGTGACCGCCGCGCATGATCGCGAAGGAGTCGGCGTGGTGGAAGTAGGACGCTCCGGGGAGTTCGGTCACCGGCACCTTACCCGCATTGATGAGATCAGGGTCCACCTCATCGCCCACCGCGGCGGGGCCCATCCCAAGCATGCCGTTCTCGGTGTGCAGGACAATTCCGCTGTCCGGAGACAAGTAGTCCGACACGAGCGTCGGCTGACCGATTCCGAGGTTGACGAACGCGCCGTGCGGTATGTCGGTCGCGACGAGTCGCGCCATCTCGTCGCGAGTCAGCTGCCCGCGCTCAGTGTGCTCAACGAAGCCTCCGCTCGTGGTCACGGTTGCCGCCTCTCCTTGCGCTGCTCGTGCACCACCGTGGCATGCTCGACCCGAACCACGCGGTCGACGTAGATGCCTGGGGTGACGACGGTGTCGGGGTCGATCGCCCCGGCGTCGACGATCTCCGTGACCTGGACGACTGTCGTGGTGGCGGCGGTCGCCATGATCGGCCCGAAGTTGCGAGCTGTCTTGCGATAGACCAGGTTGCCCATCCGGTCGGCTCGCAAGGCCTTCACCAGAGCGAGGTCAGCCTTGATCGGGTACTCCAGCAGGTAGTCGCGCCCGTCGATGGTGCGACGTTCCTTGCCTTCCCCGAGCAGGGTGCCAACAGCAGTCGGTGTGAAGAATCCACCGATCCCGGCGCCTCCCGCCCGGATTCGCTCGGCGAGGTTGCCCTGGGGCACCACTTCGAGCTCGATCTTGCCTGACCGGTAGAGCTCGTCGAAGACGAACGAATCACGCTGGCGCGGGAACGAGCAGATGATCTTGCGCACCTGGCCGGCGGCGAGCAGCGCGGCAAGCCCGGTCGTCCCGTTGCCCGCGTTGTTGTTGACCACGGTGAGCTCCCCTGCACCGGTGCCGCGCAGGGCATCGATCAGTTCCACGGGCTGACCAGCGGTACCGAACCCGCCGATGAGGACGGTCGCGCCGTCCGTGACACCGTTCACAGCCTCGCGCGGATCCCTGGCGATGCACAGCACTCCACCACTCCCTGCCCGGAAGTCACACCAAATGTTCGTACAACGTACATTCGTGCGCCGTACGAACACATGCTAGTCCGGATCACCTGTCCGGTCAACGACGAGGTCCGTGAGTACTTTCGACGGTTATAACCGTCGAAAGTACTCACGGACCTCGTCGTTGACCG
>JBOHEL010000268.1:0-6964 GCA_050700995.1 Sciscionella sp.
ACGTCGAGCACTCCCGGATCTCAGGGGCGCTTGCGCTCGGCGAGGTCGAGGTGGCACTGAACCTGGAGACCCGAGGCGAGGACCACTGCGGCACCCTCGTCGCCGAACTCCACGCCGCCGGCTACACCGTCCTCAAGTAGTGCTGAAAGTGGCTCTTGTGTCGCTCAAGTACACAAGAGCCACTTTCAGCCCCATCTACGGAACAAGAGCCACTTTCAGCAGTTACAAGTTGCCGCGGCGGGCTTGCTCGCGCTCGATCGCCTCGAACAGTGCTTTGAAGTTGCCCTTGCCGAAGCCGAGCGAGCCGTGCCGCTCGATCAGCTCGTAGAACACCGTCGGGCGGTCACCGATCGGGTTGGTGAAGATCTGCAGCAGGTAGCCGTCCTCGTCGCGGTCGACCAGGATGCCGCGACGCTGCAGTTCCTCGATCGGCACCCGTACCTCGCCGATCCTTGCCCGCAGCTCAGGGTCCTCGTAATAGGAATCCGGTGTGTTCAGGAATTCCACGCCCGCTGCGCGCATGTTGTCGACGGTGCCGATGATGTCCCCGGTGGCCAGCGCGATGTGCTGGCAGCCTGCGCCGGAGTAGAACTCCAGGTACTCGTCGATCTGTGATTTCCGCTTGCTCACCGCGGGTTCGTTGAGCGGGAACTTCACCCGGTGATTGCCGTTGGAGACAACCTTGCTCATGAGTGCCGAGTACTCCGTGGCGATATCGTCGCCAACGAACTCCGCCATGTTCAGGAAGCCCATCACCCTGTGGTACCAGTCGACCCAATAGTCCATCTTGCCGAGTTCGACGTTGCCGACGCAGTGATCGACAGCCTGGAACAGCCGCTTCCGCGCGCCTTCGGACCGCCGGACCGAACCCTCGCGGGCGACGTAGCCCGGCAGGTAAGGCCCCGAGTAACGGGAGCGGTCGATGAGGCTGTGCCTGGTCACACCGTAGGTCGCGATCGCTGCCATCCGCACGGTGCCGTGCTCGTCGGCAACATCGTGCGGCTCCTCGACTACGGTGGCTCCCGTCGAGCGTGCGTGCGCGATGCACTTGTCCACATCGCTCACTTCCAGCGCCAGGTCGACCACCCCGTCGCCGTGCTCACGGTGGTGATCTAGCAGTGGGCTGCCTGGCGAGACACCGCCGTTGATCACGAACCGGGCCGACCCTGACTCCAGCACGAACGACTTCCGCTCCCGCTCGCCGGTCTCCGGCCCGGAGTAGGCGACAAGCCGCATACCGAACGCGGTCTGGTAGTACCAAGCGGCCTGGGTCGCATTGCCCGCGACGAACACGACCGCGTCCATCGCCTTTACCGGGAATGGATCTGTTGACTCGTCGTACTCGACAAGGCCGACAAGCTGCTTGAGGCTCTCGAAGCTGGTGTCGTCCAGCGTCTCGGTCATGCTGTCCTCCTGTATTTTTCGCGATGGCGATGTTATGAGCCTGCTACCACGATGCATACTGAGCAACAGTCCGACTCCAAGCTGTACAAATAATGCAGTGGAGAACGGTAATCTAGCGACAGACTGTGCATGATGACCAGGAGTGGTTCACGGTGGAACTCGATCGACCGACAGCGCTGGACTCGTTGGACGCGCGGTTGCTGCTGCTGCTCAGCGACGAACCGAGGTTGGGTGTGCTGGAGTGCTCGCGTCGGCTGGGCGTGGCGCGCGGCACGGTGCAGGCCAGGCTGGATCGGCTCACCGCGCGCGGGGTGCTGACCGGGTTCCCGCCGGCGCTCGACCTGGCCGCGATGGGCTACGGGCTGACCGCTTTCACCACGCTGGAGATCACCCAGGGTAGGCGGGCGGAGGTGGCCGCTCGGCTGGCCGAGATCGCCGAGGTGTGCGAGGTGCACGCCACTACCGGGCAGGGTGACCTGCTGGTCCGGGTGGTCGCGCGGTCCAATGCCGACCTGCAGCGGGTGATCGACGACATCGTCGATGTGACCGGAGTCAAGCACCTCGCTAGTTCCATCGCGCTGTCGACACCCATACCGCCACGGGTGCGGCCACTATTGGCAGCGCTTGCCTGAGCTCCAGAGGATCCACGGTCCGCGCGATGGTGATCGCGCGGACCGTGCACGGTGAGTGATGGACAGCTATCGCGTGAGGCGTCAGCCGTGGTACGGAATCGCCTTGATCAGGGTGACCTTCATGCTGCGGCCATTGGGCAGCTCGTACTCGCGGGTTTCACCCTCCTTGGCGCCCAACAGGGCGGAGCCGAGTGGTGAACCGGGCGAGTAGACCTCCATGCTGCCGTGGGCGCCCTCCTCGCGGGCGGCGAGCAGGAACTCCTCGGTCTCGTCGTCCCCCTCGTAACGGACCGTCAGCACCATGCCCGGCTCCGCTACTCCGTCGTTGGCGGGTGCCTCGCCGACCTTCGCGACCCGCAACAGTTCCTGCAGCTGCCGGATTCTGGCCTCCTGCTGGCCCTGCTCCTCGCGGGCGGCGTGATACCCGCCGTTCTCCTTCAGGTCGCCTTCTTCGCGGCTGGCGTTGATCTTGGCGGCCATGGCGGGACGGTTATCGACCAGCTCATCCAGCTCGTGCTTGAGGCGGTCGTGGGCCTCCTGGGTCAGCCAGGTCACCTGGGTCTCGCTCATGGTCACCAACTCCTCGTCGTACTCCAGCACACAGGTTTGTGGGCTGGCGCTTCCTGGCATTCGTATGCACAGGCGCCTGAAACGTCCGCTCGTGAGAACAGAAAGGCACGGCCCCGGCGTAGGGACCGTGCGTTTTTTCAATAGTAACACGCAGTGCCGGCAGTCAGCCTGGATTTCTGCCCGTTACGGCCCGTTTGTCGCTCTGATTCACCCGCTTGGCGGTGACGTTCTGGACAGGTATGGCGGCACGTGGTAAGAGCAGCCGTAGCTCTCACCGGTGCTGGCTCGCGCGACAGTACGCAGCACAGTGGAGACTGTAATCGAGTCAGTGGCCGGTGGTATGTAAACCTCGCGCCTTCCGGTCTCGCTGCCCTGCGCGTCCCTTGACCGGACCAGGCAGTCGGCAGCCCGGCCAGGGTCATTCCTGGTCACGGTGAACGACACTCGCACTCGGTGGTTGTCCAGTATCTGGAAACCGGTGTCCTGGGTGGAGATCGGCTCCGCGCCGAAATTGCGGTAGTAGGCGATCGCCACGCCGATGCCTGCGAGGATGAACGCGCCGAGCAACGTCCAGTAGACCCACCTGCGTCGCCCGGGCCGCGACGCCGACCGGCCGTACCGGTCGGCGAGGGCTTCGGGAACAATTGGTGGCGACATCGCAGTTGAGTATCGCTGGACGGCCATGCGCGCCGCGCACCGGGCCGGAGTCTTGCGAGCAGGAGGGAACTCCCCAGTCATGGTGGACCACAAGCTGCGGCTGATGACGGTGCACGCGCATCCGGATGACGAGTCGAGCAAGGGCGCGGCCACATTGGCCCGTTACGTCGCCGATGGCCACGAGGTCATGGTGGTGACCTGCACCGGAGGGGAGCGTGGCAGCATCCTCAACCCCGCCATGGACAAGCCTGGCGTGGTCGAGAACCTCACCGAGATCCGGCGGGAGGAGATGGCGCGCGCTGCGGCGGCCCTCGGAGTGACGCACCGTTGGCTTGGTTACCTCGACTCAGGGCTGCCGGAGGGTGACCCGAAGCCGCCGCTGCCGGAGGGTTGCTTCGCGCTGGTGCCGCTCGAGGAGTCAACAAGGGCACTGGTCAAGGTGATCCGGGAGTTCCGTCCGCACGTGGTGGTCACCTACGACGAGAACGGCGGTTACCCGCATCCCGACCACATCCGCTGCCACGAGGTGTCGATGGCGGCGTTCGACGCGGCGGGCGACCTGGGGCGCTACCCGGAGGCGGGCGAGGTGTGGCAGCCGCAGAAGTTGTACTACTCGCATGGCTTCTCGCGGGTGCGGATGGAGAAGTTCCACCAGGCGCTGATCGAGCGGGGCCTTGAGTCGCCCTACGGGGAGTGGCTGGCGAAGTGGGCCGAGAGCGGCAGGCCGGACGTACAGGAACGGGTGACGACATCGGTCGAGTGCGGGGAGTATTTTGAGAAGCGGGATGCCGCTCTGTTGGCGCACGCCACGCAGATCGATCCCAACAGTCGCTGGTTCGTGGTTCCCGTGGAGTTGCAGCGCGAGATCTGGCCGACGGAGGAGTACGAACTGGCACGCTCGCTGGTCGATACGACGCTGCCCGAGGACGATCTGTTCGCCGGGGTGCGGGAGAAGGTGAGGACGTGATCGCGCTATCCGGGCTCGCGGCGTCTGCCGCGCCGCTGCTTGCCGATCTGGTACCGGACGGCGGCAAGGGTGGGCAGGGCGAGGCCTTCGGTAAGGCGGCGCCCGTCGCGCTGATCGTGATCGTGCTGTTCTTCATCGCGGTCGCCTTCCTGATCCGCTCCATGACCAAGCACCTGAAGAAGGTCCCGGCGAGTTTCGACCCCGAGGAGCGCGCCCGGCTGGAGGCGGAGGCCGCGAAGGCAGCCGAGGCAGGTGAGCCGCAGCCCAAGCCGATGAATTCGGTGCGCGCGAAGGCGATGGCCCGCGCCGAAGCACGCGCACGTGCGGCTGAGCCCAACGCCCCGGAATCCGACACCACCTGACACGAGAAGGGGGAACAGCCCGCAGTTTCCGTCGCTGGTAGCAGGGGTGGAATGGCCGAAACCCGCTTGCGGGGGCGTGGTGGGGGTTAGCCGATCGCGGTGGCAGGGCACACTCGGGATATGACCAACCGGCTCGCCCAGTCCACCAGTCCGTACCTGTTGCAACACGCCGAGAACCCGGTCGCTTGGTGGCCGTGGTGCCAGGACGCTTTCGACGAGGCACGGCGGCGCGGTGTGCCGGTGTTACTCTCGGTCGGCTACGCGGCCTGTCACTGGTGCCACGTGATGGCGCACGAGTCCTTCGAGGACGAGTCGGTCGCCACGGTCATGAACGAGCACTTTGTGAACATCAAGGTCGACCGCGAGGAACGGCCCGACGTCGACGCGGTGTACATGCGGGCCACGCAGGCCATGATCGGGCAGGGTGGCTGGCCGATGACCTGCTTCCTCACCCCTGATGGCGAGCCGTTTCACTGCGGTACCTACTCCCCGCCGTCGCCGCGACACGGTATGCCGTCATTCCGGCAACTGCTCGCGGCGGTCGCAGGCGCTTGGCGTGAACGGCCCGACGAGGTGCGTGACGCAGCGGCACGCCTGGTCGCCGAGCTTGGCAGGCAGGCAGGGCCATTGCCGGAAGCAGCGGTGGACGCGGCAGCGGTGGCGCGGGCGGTGTCGTCACTGGAGCAGCAGTTCGATGCCGCGCACGGCGGCTTTTCCGGTGCGCCGAAGTTCCCGCCGTCGATGCTGATGGAGTTCCTGTTGCGCCACCACGAGCGCACCGGATCCGCTGCCGCGCTCACGCTGGTGGAGTCCACGGCGACGGCGATGGCACGCGGCGGGATCTACGACCAGCTCGCAGGCGGGTTCGCCAGGTACTCCACCGATGTGTCCTGGACAGTGCCGCACTTCGAGAAGATGCTCTACGACAACGCTCTGCTACTACGGGCGTACGCACATCTGGCTCGCCGGACAGGGTCAGCGTTGGCGCACCGGGTGGCGATCGAGACCGCGAAATTCGTGTGCGGTGGGCTCGGCACGGTGGAAGGCGGCTTCGCCGCCGCGCTGGACGCCGACACTGACGGTGCCGAGGGATTGACCTACGTGTGGACAAGGGAGCAGCTCGTCGAGGCACTCGGTGCTGACGACGGAGCATGGGCAGCTCAGTTGCTGACGGTGACCGAGGAGGGCACGTTCGAACGCGGCACATCGGTGCCGCAACTCCTTGCCGATCCTGGTGATCAGCAGCGCTGGAAACGAGTCCGCGCGCGGCTGCTCGCGGTGCGGCAGGAGCGCGCACAGCCCGCGAGGGACGACAAGGTCGTTACCGCCTGGAACGGGCTGGCGATCACGGCGCTGGCGGAGGCGGGCGCTGCGCTCGGCAGGCCGGAGTGGACGGAGGCCGCCGCGCGGTGCGCGGATTTCCTGCTGCGGGTGCACCTGGTCGATGGCAGGTTGCGGCGTACCTCGCGGGCGGGCTCCGCGGGTACCGCGCGCGGGGTGCTTGAGGACTACGGTTGCTTCGCGGAGGGCCTGCTCGCGCTGCACCAGGCGAGTGGGCAGCCGCGTTGGCTGGCGGCGGCGACGGAGTTGCTCGACACGGCGCTGGCGCGGTTCGCGGGTGCGGAAGCCGGGAGTTACTACGACACCTCCGACGACGCGGAGGCGCTGGTGAACCGGCCGTGTGATCCGAGCGACAACGCTTCGCCTTCCGGCTCGTCCTCGCTGGCCGCCGCGTTGCTGGCCGGTTCGGCACTGGGCGGTGCCGACCGGGCGAGCGGCTACCGGGAGTCGGTTGAGCTGGCGCTTGCGCGTGCCGGGCTGCTGGTGGCGCGCGCTCCCCGGTTCGCGGGGTACTGGCTGGCGGTCGCCGAGGCGGCGCTGGCCGGGCCGCTGCAGGTCGCGGTCGCAGGTCCGGACGGCGCGGGGCGATCCGCGCTATTGCGCACCGCAGTGCTGCGAGCCCCTGGCGGATCGGTGGTGCTTGCCGGGCTGCCAGACGCGGCGGGCGTGCCGCTGCTGGCCGACCGGCCAGCGCTCGATGGCGCACCCGCCGCGTACGTCTGCCGTGGCTATGTGTGCGACCGCCCGGTAACGAGCACCGAGGACCTGGTCGAAGCGGTGTCCGCCGTTGGCGAACCTCGGTGACATGTGGCAACGAACGTGTAATTCTGTAATTAAGCAATAAAGATTACACGGAGGTGCGGCATGCACGGCAGGTTTGAGGGAGCGGCGAGGGCACGCGGCAGGTCGGCGCAGGAGCTGCCGACGACGGCGGACATCGCAGCCTGGTTCTCCGGGCGACTACCCGACGAGTGGTTCACGGCGGCTCCGGAGATCAGCGCCGACCGCGAGGAGATCGTGGTGATTGGCAC
>JBOHEL010000269.1:0-6946 GCA_050700995.1 Sciscionella sp.
GAGAAGAAAACCGTAGAGCAGTTCCTCACCACTTGCCCGCAGGTCAACCCATATGCTCGAACTGGAGAACATGTCGCGGAACGCGCCGATTACATCACCAGGGCCCGGAAGCAGGATGGACGGTTCGACACGCAGTGCCGCGAGGACTTCCCAGATACCCAGCACCACGATCACCGCACCGGTACCGAACAGCATTCGCTCGGTACGATTGTCCACCCGCTTGTCACGTGGCTGCACGGTCCGCGTGACGACGTGGCTATCGCGTTTCGCGGAGGTGGTGGTAGTGGGTGACGCCATTCCCTTTACTCCTCAGGCTCGTCGTCGCCGGGTTCAGGCGGCGAACCGGATACGAGGGCGTCCGCCACCTGATCGACGTGTGCCATGAACTCGCTGCTACGGCGGCTCTTCGGATCACGTGGCTTGCTGAGGTCGATCTTCGTATCGCTCACCAACCGCCCAGGGCGAGAGGAGAAGACACACACCCTGTCACCAAGGTAAACGGCCTCGGTGATGTCGTGTGTGACGAACAGTGCTGTCACGCTGGTCTGCTCGCACACTCGCAACAGTTCCGCTTGCAGCGTCTCGCGCGTCTGCGCGTCGACGGAAGCGAACGGCTCGTCGAGAAGCAGCAGCTCAGGCTCGACGGCAAGTGCGCGCGCGAGGTTCACCCGCTGCTGCATCCCGCCCGACAGCTTGTTCGGGTACGCGTCGATGAAGTCGCCAAGCCCGACAAGGTTGAGCAAATCACGAGCACGCGTCTCCGCGGCCCGCCCCCTCATCAACCCTGACATCTCTAACCCGTAGGTGACGTTACGTAGCGCGTTGCGCCATGGCAACAAGCTGGGGTTCTGAAAGACCATAGCCCGCTCAGGGCCTGGCCCAGTGATCGCGGCGCCTTCGAGTGTGAGGTCTCCGTCGGAAATCGGAAGGAATCCCGCGACCGCATTGAGAAACGTTGTCTTTCCGCAACCGGATGGACCGACGATGCAGACCAGCTCTCCGCGACACACGATGAAGTCCAGCGTGTCCACGGCGAGAACGTCCGAGTCGAGTCGCGACCGGCCACTGTAGGTGATGCTGACGCCATCGCCCCTGAGATGCTCGGCGCCGATTTCGGGGCCCTGAACCAGAACTGTATCCGGCTTCTCGGTCACAAACGCAGCGGACACGGGGCGCTCCCTTGTCATAACAAACCTCATCGTGTCAGCTCAACGGCACACGTGTTCGCAGGTCATCAGAGCCATTGGACTAATGATTAACCGCCGTGCTTCGCTTGTCAAGTGTATGTGTGCGGTGTTCGATACCACTGGGTTTCCTGATCAAGGGAACCGGGCGCTCACACAGCGCTGAGGAACTCGCCAAGCAGCAGGGCCACCGTCTCCTCGGTCTGATCGCTGACGGGCATGTCCCAGTACTGCGCACGCGGGAGGCATTCCTCCAGATATCTGGCCGCAGATGTCGCATGCGACTCATCGTGGCCAGGCACGATGAGTGCGGGAATGTCGCTTCGCAACAAGTCCTCGGGCTCGGCGCCCGGCACGGTATCGCGGTCGAAGAGCAGCCGTGCCATCCCATTGAGAATGAAGGAGTACCGATCCGCATTCTGCTTCCGGTAGGCTTCAGCGAACGCCGGGTCGGCGCGGATCACGGTGACCCACGGACCGACACGGGCATCCTGAGTGAAACTTCCCTCGGAGCGCCCAGCGAGCGCGACAACCCCCGCAAGGCCCTGCTCCGCCACATACGCTAGGTGCGTGGCGAAGCGAGCGTGTTGCTTGAGGCGATACTTCGCCCCGCCCGCTGGGGAGTACAGCACCATGCTCGAAGTCCTTTCGGGACAGGACACCCCGAACGCCGCGACCGAGGAACATCCCGCGCAACCCCCCATGAGATGCGCCCGGTGGATATCAAGATAGTCGAGCAGCCCACTGCCCTGCGCGACGTAGTCCCGCCACCCGACACGCTCGACACGGCCACCCGAGGACCCGGACTCGCGTCGGTCGAACGTGATGCAGGTGTACTTCTCGGTGAGATGGCTGAGCAGGTTCAGGCGACGGTAGATGCCGTGTGATGTCCAGTTCTCCAGCGCCGCGTTGAATCCGCCAGGGGAGAACATCAGCAACGGCGGTCCGGAACCTGTTACTCGGTACCGCGTGAGGATCCCGTCGATGACAGCGGTAGGCACGACATATCTCGCTTCCTGTAAGCGTTCTCGACGCTCGACTCCCGATGACCACCCTCTGGCGCGACAGATACGGGACCACGGTCAGTCCGCCGGCGCGATGGGAATGCCGCCCTTGATCTGACGTCCGGCCCGAACATCCGCAGCATAAGCCGAGACCGCATCGAGTGCGATCCGCGCGACATCGGCATAGGTGTCCGACACGGTTTCCAGCGTCGCGGCCGCATAACCAATGGCCGCATTGGCCATGCGGATGCGCCCGTCGAGCCACGGGCCACCACCGAAGCCGCCGAGCACCGGTATGGAGACTGCCTTGGCGACTTCCGGCCCTACGGTGGGCCCCGAGTTGGTGAAGTTGAGCAGCGATGCGCCAGCGTCCTGCAACCGTTTCGCATCGGCGATCAGTTCGTCCTGCATTTTCACCGGAACCTGTGCACCCTGTGCTGACATCGCGTCATACTCGATGCCATAGCGAAGTGCGGTTTGTGGCGTGATCCCGAATTGTGCCCACACCGGGATGCCTGCTCGAACCACTGCGGACACGGCCTCGGGAAAGTCCGCCGCACCGTCGAGTTTCACGAGGTCGGCACCCGCTTCCTTGACCAGTCGGATGGCGGCGCGCACCGCACCGTCGGCGCCTTCCTGCAGCGGCCCGAACGGAAAGTCCACACTGAGAAGCGCCCGGCTCACACCTCGGCGAACGGCCTGGCAGACGAGGAGCATCTGCTCCATCGTCACCTCAAGCGGGTTCGAATGTCCCCAGAGGTTGACACCGACCGAATCTCCGACCGAGACGATCTCGACTCCGGCGCGGTCGACGACCTTGGCAAGCTGGTAGTCCCAGGCCACCACTCCGACGATCTTTCGCCCTTGCCGCTTCATCCGCTGCAGCGACGGAAGCGTGACTTTGTCGTCCACGTGCTACCTCGATCAGTTCCTGAACACCATCCGGCACTAGGGCAGTCCCGCCCTAGACCCGCAATGCCGTGAGTATCGCGGGAACCTCATTCTCGCTTTTCAGTACCACCAGCACCATCGCATTGGGACGAAGAGCGGTCACGACCTGGCCAACCTCGCCAGCCGATGGCACAACAAGGCCAGCCGACATGATCATCCGTGTCGCGCACGCGTCCCCGATGACCGACGCCGCCTCAGGTCGGGCGCGCCCCGTTGCGATCATCACCGCGACGTCCGCACCATCCAACTCCTCGCTGAGCAGGCGCGGTGAGCCGTCTGTGGCGCGCAGTGTGGCGTCGGTCGGCTCACCCCCGGAACCGTTGGCCGGTACCACAGCCTCATAGGTGAGGAAGTGGCCGCCGCTCCAATGCGGACCGGCAAGGCCGTCGACGATGAGGGTTGCCTGCTCATCGAGTGCGATGACCCTCGACGCGCGCGCCGCGAAGTCCGGGGGTTCGATGCGAAATCTGGTTTCCGCGGCGGTCGCCGCCCAGGCACAGCTGTTCAGCAGGGTCGGGCGCCGCCGCATGTCAGACAGAGGCATGTTTCACGCCCGGGTGAATCGCAACAGCTTCCCGGCTGCTGTCAATGAAGGCCTCGTCCTTCGGCAGCACGATGGCCGCCGAGCGAACCTTCTGATGCTCGGTGTCAACACCGGGTGGCCGCACACCTCTGTCCCGCAACGCCTCGACGGCCTCCCATAGCCTCCTGCGGGCCATGATGACGCCACTGTCGGTGGACACGAGCCGTTCCTTGGTGCGGTCCACGATCGGCCCCATGCTCTCCTGTAGCGAGGCGTCCTGCATCGCGATCCCCTTGACCCCCGAGTAGGTGTCGCCGCTGCGCTGTGCCGCGCGGTCCATCAGGTAGTCATTGTCCTTGTTCTGCAACGGCCGGTACGTACCGGGAACATACTCGTTGTGCACGCCGTGGCCGTCCTTCATGGCCTGCAGTTCCGTCTCCGTCAGCGCACGGACGGCATGGTAATCAAAGCTGTAGGCCCAGCAGTTCTCGTCGTCGATGGGGACCCAGAAGTGCCCGTGAATCGGGTGATCGCCACGTGGCGGTATCATCGTGAAATTCGGCATCACCCATGGCGTGATGCGCCAGTAGTAACGGCCTGCATCGGCATTACGGCGCGCACCGACGAAGAGGCCGCCGTCTGTCTCGACTACCTCGAAGAACGGCTTCTTGTCGGCTAAGTTGTACTTGTTCCCCTTGGCACCCTTGAACAGTGGGTCGCTCTTGAGTCCGGAGGAATGCAGCCAGGAAACGTGGCTTGAGTCGATGCCCCCCTCAAGTGCTTGCAGCCAATTGCATTCCTGCCAGCGCTTTGACGTGTACGTCTGCTCGGGAGGTACCCGAATGAACTCCCATTCTGGCAGGTCAGGGCTTGTCTTGGGATCGCCCATATACGTCCAGAGGATGTCGCCGATCTTCACGAGTGGGTAACTCTTCAGCTTAATCTTCCTGCACAGCGAACTTTGCCGCTCATCAGGCTCCGACGGTACCTCGACACATTGCCCGGTCACATCGTACTTCCACCCGTGATATGCGCAGCGCAAGCCACTCTCCTCATTGCGCCCGAACCAGAGGGAGACTCCGCGGTGGGCACAGAACTCGTCCATCAGCCCATATTTCCCGTCGCTGTCCCGAAACGCGATCAGGCGCTCGGAGAGCAGCTTGACCCGCACCGGCGGGCAGTCGTTCTCCGGAAGCTCCTCGGCGAGCAGGGCCGGCATCCAGTACTGCCGAAACATATCGCCCATTGGCGTTGCTGGCCCAGTCTGAGTGAGCAGCTCGTTGATCTCTTGTTTGAGCATCGCCGTCCTACCTGTCGAATGCCGAGCCGTCATGCCGTCGAGGTGCTTCGCCGCCACACCGAATGTGACCCACCGGTCCGGAAACCAGCTGGTCGCCGCCATCGCAGCCGACCGCGACGGCGGCGGGAGGACTGGCCAGGTGCACCGGGGGACGGCGGCTGGCTCTCCCGCGGCCACTGCAGGTACGTGCCCATCGCGTCCTCTCGTTCGATATAAGGGTCATACCATTCTACCGCACCGCTTCACCGCCTTCAACCCACGTTCACGAGCACCCAGTCGGGACCGCTTCTCACCCGGAGGCCACGCCACGGTAGAGGCGCAAAGGCAACCTCGCTCACGAGGTCCTCGGGACGACGAATCCGCCGCAGGACGTCGTCGCCGCAGGCCAGCCAAGCTCAGAACAGCGTCGCCGTGATCGATTTCTCCGAGGTGTAACTGAGCAGTTCCTCAAGCGAGTTCTCCTTGCCGAGGCCGCTCGACTTCACGCCACCGAACGGGCTGCCCGCGGGCCGCTCGCCGGTTCCGTTGATATAGACATACCCTGCCTGCAGGCGCCGCGCGGTACGGAAGGCAACGGAAATGTTGTTGGTCCAGATGTTCGCGGTAAGGCCATACTCGGTAGCGTTGGCCCGCCGAATCACCTCGTCGTAGTCAGACCATTCGAAGACGCTCATCACCGGGCCGAAGATTTCCTCCCTCGCGATCCGCATATCGTCCGCGACATCGGTGAACACGGTTGGCTCAAGGTAGTAACCGCGGTCGAGCCCGGAAGGCCGTCGCCCGCCGTACAGCAGCCGCGCGCCTTCGGACACTCCGGAGGCGATCAGCTCAGTGACCTTCTCGTAGTGCGCGCGGAACGCAAGCGGACCCATGTTGGTCGCTGGGTCCCTCGGGTCGCCGGCACGCAGCTCGGCAACCCCCTCCACCAGTGCGGCGCAGAACGCGTCCTTGATCCGGCTATGCACGAACACCCGGGACGACGAGCCGCAGGACTGGCCCATGCTGCGCGCCAGGTTCATCGCGGCGACGGCGCCCGCCGCCGCTTGCCTCGGATCGCTGTCATCGAATACGATCATCGGGTTCTTGCCGCCGAGTTCGAGACTGACGCGCTTGACGTGTCGTGCACAGGCCCCCGCGACAAGCTTGCCCGTCGGTACGCTCCCTGTGAAGGCGATCCGTGGCACGTCAGGGTGCGCTACGTCTGCTCGCCCGGCTTGATCACGATCGCGCAGCCTGCGGCCAACGGGGCAGCGGCCTTACCCGCCGCGAACTTGAACGGATGATTGAACGGCACGATCCGTCCGACCACCGGATAGGCGACCCGTTCGGTCAAGCTGAGAGTGTCCGCGACAGTGGGAACGGTGATCCCCTTGATCTCGCTGGCGATGCCCGCGTAGTAGCGGATCTCGTTGCCTGTACTGGCCACGTCGGAGCGCATGCTGGAAATCGGGTTTCCGGAGTCAAGGGTGTCGAGCATCGCCAGTTCGTCCTGATGCTCATCAATGCGCTCGGCGAAATCGCGTAGCGCCATAGCCCTGCTCTGCCATGGCAGGTCGCGCCATTCTTCTGACGCTTCCGCAGCCGCACGCACCGCGGCGTCGACGTCCTGCTCACCCGCGTCGGGAACCTGGCCGAGGATGTCCTCGGTGGCGGGATTCACGCAGTCGATAGTCGCATCGCCGCGCGCCGCGGTCCATGTGCCGCCAACGTACATCGACGTGGAGTGGTTCTGTCTGGGCGTCGCTATCGCCATGGCTGGCACTTCCTCTTCCATTCGGTCCAACGGGCGAAGTGCCGCGGGAGCCACTCGTCAACTTGCCCATTCTGGGTTAATGGTAGGGCCGTTACAACCTCGCTGCCGCAGACCGGCGGCACGACCAGCCTCAGATCAGGGCTGCTTCTGTCGCCTCCGGCGCGAAGAGTTCGGCAGGCCGCAACAACCGCCTGGAGAGCCCCTGTTCATGGTGGTAGCGCAGGAATGTGG
>JBOHEL010000270.1:0-6918 GCA_050700995.1 Sciscionella sp.
CGCCATGACGGTGCGCACCTACTACATGCCCAACGAGGACTGGCAGGCCATCTGCCAGCAGGGCCGCGCGCTGCGGGAAGCGGCCGGAACGTTGACCGGGCACGCCGCCGGACACGACTCGGTACCGACAATCGACCATGCCGCCGTGGCCCGAGCGATCGGCGCGGGCGCCGCACACGACCAGCAGGCAGCACGACAGGTCGGCGAGCTACCCGAACCGCTGGCCTCGGTGGTCGGCTACCTCGGCGACGATCTTGATGAGGACGGCCGCGACTTCGTGCCCACAGCCGACCTCGTCGAGGCGCTCGACGTCGAGCCGACCGCGTTCGGACGGCAGATGAGCGCGCTCGGCTGCCGCCCCGAACGCAACCGCATCACCGACG
This sequence comes from Sciscionella sp., assembly GCA_050700995.1. Classification (GTDB taxonomy): domain Bacteria; phylum Actinomycetota; class Actinomycetes; order Mycobacteriales; family Pseudonocardiaceae; genus JBOHEL01. Next base: position 384 of record JBOHEL010000270.1, read on the forward strand.
AGGACGGGCGGGTACGGCAGATACGCGGCTACCTCACCGCCGACATCCGCGCCGCCCTCGACGCGCGCCAACCCGACGACGAGGGCAGCGATGCCGAGCGGTAACCCGTCACAGGTACCTGTCACGCCGTCACAGTCGACGTGACAGGTTGCTACCCCTATGAACTGCGGAAATGCGTGTTGTGACGGTCGTGACGGGTTCACCCCACGCCGTCACATCGGCCGAAAACGGTGTTGTCGGCGGCAATGATGGCATCACTATCGAGACCGTCACAGCGCGCCGCCACGAGGATCTCGACTGCCCTGCCCACGACGGCTTGCCACGCGTCCAGGTGATCGACAAGCCGTTCAGCGCCCAGCGGGGTCAGCCGTAGCGACTTCCCACGACCGTCCTCACGCCGTACCCCGATGTAGCCCGCGTCCCGCAACGCGATGACGTGATGCGTAATGTCCGCCGCGTCCAAGCCGACTGCCGCGAGCACCGCGCTGTACTCACACCACCGCATCTCGGCCAACAGCGTCACCAGCAACAGCCGCACCGGATGCGACGGCAACACGTCGAGACCGTCCAGGTACCTTGAAACCTTCACGCGCACGGTCATTGCCCGCTGCCGTCCAACGCACCACGCGGCCATCGAGCGAAGCGCAAGCACGACTCGCATGACATACCGCGCGGCCCGTCGAGTAGCTCCAACTCACCGGGACCGAACGTCATACCGCAGACGGCAGTGAGCCTATCCGGCACCGCGCCGTCCGAGGGCACACGAAACAGGTGCACCACGCGCCGCGTCTCCCCGACCGTGCCAGGCAACGGCCGCGCCATGAACAACGGCGCCCTCACCGTGCACCCCGCGCCGCGTGGCGTCCGGCGAGGGCGGGCGCGACCGCAGCGCGACCCGCCACCGCCGGAATTGGGGCCCGGCCATCTCCGTCGGGGCCAGAGACGCCCGGGGGCTTCAGGCGCCGGAACACGCGGCGCAACAGGCCAGGCTTCCCATGCCGAGGCTCGCCCAGCCGCTCACCGGCGCCGCGCAGCGTCCGCTGAGCCAGCAGGTACTTGTGGCACCGAACGCACGGCGGACCCGGCCGCGCCAGCATCGAACCGATCAGCACCCGATGACCGCACACCGAGACGTATGTGCCCGTTTCCTCGCGCACGCCGCGCGCGAACTCTTCGTCCGTCACCGCGTGGTCGCAGCCATCCGTCACACAGCGATACCAGGTCCAGTACAAATCACTGGTCACCGACTCTGACTGCGACTCGCTCACTGATCCCACTCCGCTTGAACATCGACCTGACCAGCCACCAGAGGCTGTGTCACACTGAAATCAGCTTTTCAAACAAACCGATATCAGCGACATGTCGCGAGCGGACCACACCAGTGCCACGCGAGGGCCATGAGCGAGCAAGGGCGACGACATGGGGACCGAGCGCACGCGGGTACGTTCACCGCGCACGATGCTGGAACAACGCATCCAGGAACGATGCGAGACCTTCGAAGAGTTCGCCGAGTTCGCGACCACCTTCGCCCGCCAGCACGGCGAACCAGGCACGCTCAGCGCCCGACACGTCAAGCGCCTCGCAGCAGGCCACGGCGAAAGCGGCAAGCCACTCGGACAACCCCGACCAGTCACCGCCAGGCTCCTGGAACGGATCTTCGGCCTCACGGTCGACGTGTTGCTGTCACCGCCCTGCGGTGACCAGGCAAGTGCGGGCGAGGAGGACGAGCTACGCGCGATGCTCCGCGTGGCAGCCCGCGTTGACGGGACCGTCCTGCGCCTGCTGCGCGAGCAACTCACCGCCACCCGGCGCCTCGACCGTCAACTAGGCGCGATCGTCGCTCACGACGAAGTGCTCACAAAGATCACGCAAGTCACCCGACTCATGGGCCACAGCCTGACCCCCACCCGCCGCCAACAACTCGCCGCGCTGCTCTCCGAGCTACACACCCTCGCCGGATGGCAAGCCCTCGACATGGGGAAATTGACCGAATCATGGCGGCACTACAGCCGAGGCAGCACCATCGCGAAAGAAGCCACGACCTCCGCATACGACGCCCACACCACCGCCGGACAAGCATTCGTACTGATCGATCTCGGCGACACTTCCGCCGCCGCCGAACTACTCGCCGCCACCCGCGCGGAAGTCGACCGCAAGACGGATCGGCTCCTCCGGTCCTGGCTCGCTGCCGCGCACGGCGAAACGCTCGCCGCAGACGGCCAGCGCTCAGCGAGCTTGTGCGCATTCGACCAGGCTGCCGAAATACTGCCAGACGACGCTACCGAGGCGGACGACGGCCCATATCTCGCACTGGACTCCGTCCACCTCGCACGCTGGCGCGGGCACGCTCTTGCACGGGTGGGCGCGCCAGATGCGATCAACGTGCTCCAGTCGGCACTAGACCGACTCGACCCCACATTCACCCGGGCGGAGGCCGCGCTTCACGCCGACCTTGCTACGGCATTCATCACGACGGATGAGCAGGAGCGAGCCCAGGTGCACGTCCAGCGCGCACATGCACTCGCAGCCGACATCGGCTCGGCCCGCCAACACCGCCGGATCACGCAGCTCAGAGCGCCAATCGCCTAGCCGAGTTCAGCAATACGATGATCAATAAGACCAGTGTGTCAAGCCATCAGAAGCACACCTTAAACCGGGACAGTTCACCAGGTCCTGCGTTACTGTTACTGGCTAGCAGAGCCCGAAGACGTCGGCACCGATCCGCTGTTTCCGACCAACACCGGCAGGCATCTCAGCAGGGACGCGATCGAGCACCGAATCCCCCTCTACGCAAGCATCGCTGCTGAGCGCTGCAGCGATTCGCACCAAGCAGGTGACTGCCCGGGCTCTCAGACACACCTGCGCCATGCGTCTCCGGCTCTGGGAACTGGGTGTAGGGGTGGTGTCGTGGGTTCTGTGCGGTAGAAGGACAGGTGGTGCTCGAGTGCCGCTTCGGCCGCGTCGGGGTCCTGATCGGCGATGGCTGCCACCATGGCGCGGTGGTCGTCGGTGGACCAGGCCACGACCGATGCCCAATCACCGCGTTCGACCGTACCTATCACCATCTGGCGGGCGATGGCGTCTCGCAATGCCGCCATGAGGTGGGCGAGCAGCGGGTTGCCGGTCGCATCGGCGATGGCGACGTGGAAGAGCGCGTCCAGGGTGAAGTAGCTCTCGGTGTCTTGGTCGTGGGAATCCATCTCGACCAGTAGTGACCGCAGATGCTCGAGGTGCTCGGGTGTGCGGTACTGCGCGGCCTCCCGCAATGCCCACCCCTCCAGTAGGTGCCGCACCTGTACGACGTTGGGCACGGTGAAGTGACCGAGCGCCAAGTACAACCGCAGCAACCGCGCCACCATGGGCCCGGGCTGGTCATTGATCACCGAGCCCGCGGCCGCGCCTACCCCGGTGCGCACCGTGATGATGTCCATCGCCTCCAGTACCCGCAGCGCCTCCCGTAATGACGGGCGGCTCACCTCCAGCGTCTCGCTGAGCAGCCGCTCATTGGGCAGTCGGTCACCCGGTTGTAGCCGTCCGTCCAGAATCCGACCTTCCAGCTGCTCCAGCACGCTTTCGAATGCCCGCTGCTGGCGTATCGGTTCGAACAGGGATACGTCGCTGGTCTCGGAGGCGCTGGTCACTGAAATCTCTCTCCTTCAACAGGTGGTTGTCGTTGGTTTCGCGCGCTAGGCCTACCGAGCGGCATTGCGGCCAGCACCCTTGACGAGATTAGGCCCATATGTGAGCCTGGTCAAACCAAAACGACGTTCTTGGTCAAACCAACTGCCCGAGGAATGGTGTGATGGAACGCTGCGAGTCGGTCGGCACCACGGTGCTGGCGATGCGGACGGCATTGGAGGCCGGGCAGGTGAGCGCTGGTGCGCTGGTGGGGGCGGCGACGCGGCGCGCGGCCGAGTGTGGCCACCTCAATGCGATCCTCACGCTCGTCGATGCTGTGCCCGGCCCCATGGAGATCGCCGACCGGCGTCGGCCGCTGGAGGGTGTGCCGCTGGTGGTCAAGGACAACATCCACGTGGTGGGGATGCCCAACACCGCGGGTACGCCGGCGCTGAAGGGGTTCGTGCCGCCGCGCAATGCCCCGGTGGTGCAGCGGTTGGCCGATGCCGGGGCGGTTGTGCTGGCCAAGACCGCGATGCATGAGCTGGCGTTCGGGATCACCTGCGACAACGGCTGCTTCGGGCCGGTGCGCAACGCCGTCGACCCCGCCCGGTTTCCCGGCGGTAGTAGCGGTGGCACGGCGGTGGCGATCGCCGCGGGGATCGTGCCTGCGGGGCTGGGCACCGACACCGGCGGGTCGGTGCGCATCCCGGCCGCACTCAACGGGATCTGCGGGTTTCGGCCCACCGTCGGGCGCTACCCCGGCGGCGGGGTAACGCCGTTGAGCCGCAGCCGGGACACGGTGGGCCCGCTGGCGCGCACCGTGGCCGACCTGGCGCTGCTCGACGCCGTTCTCGCCGGCCATCCGCAACCGGTCGCCGCCGAGCCGCCCGTCCCTTCGTCGCTACGGCTGGGGGTGCCCGGAACGTTCTTCGCCGAGGACCTCTCGCCCGATGTGGCCGAGTTGTGGCAGGTGGCACTGGCGCGGCTGAGCCGCGCCGGGGTAGGCCTGGTCGAGGTCGACGTGGCCGAGATCGCCGAACTGGACCAGCGCTACGGCATGCCGCTGGTGCTGCACGAAGCCGGGCCCGCGCTGCGGGACTACCTGGCCCGCTTCGCCCCGGACGTCACCCTGCAGGCCCTGGCCGCCGCGATCGCCAGCCCCGATGTCCGTGCCGTGTTCACCGCCGCGGTGCTGCCCGGCGCGCCGGGCACCGTCGACGCCGCAGCCTACCGGCGGGCGCGGGCTGGCCGACTGCGGCTACAGCACGCCTACCGGGAGTTGTTTGCCCGCCACCGGATCGCGGCGCTGCTGTTCCCCACCACCCCGGCGGCCGCGCAAGACCTCGCCTGCACCCAAGCGTTCACCCTCAACGGCCGGGACGTGCCCACGTTCGACACGTTCATCCGCAACACCAGCCCGGGCAGCCTGGCAGGCATCCCCGGGCTCACCGTCCCGATGGGCACCACCGCTTCCGGCCTGCCCGCCGGTCTCGCGCTCGACGCCCCCACAGGCACCGACCGGCACCTGCTCGGCGTCGGTCACGCCGTGGAAGGGGTGGTCTCTCACCCCGGCTGATCCGGCGCCGTTGGCCCACGCGGATGCGGTGGCCACGTTGACCTCTTTGGTCAAACCAAAAGAACAGATTCACGGTGAGGAGTGTTGTGCAGTGAAGATCGCGATTATCGGGGCCGCTGGAGGCATCGGCTCGTCGGTGGCCTACACGCTGGCCCTGACCGGCACCGGTGACGAGCTCGTGCTGATCGACCGCAAGCCCGATGTGCTGCAAACCCACGTGTGGGACCTCGAGCAGCTACGGGCCTCGGTGCGGCCGTTCGTGGTGCGGGCCGGCACGCTCGAGGACGCCCTCGCGGCGGACATCGTGGTGATCAGCGCGGCGGTGCCGCCCCGCAAGGACAGCCCCCGCATCGAGTTCCTGGCCGAGAACCTCGCGATCGCCCGGGGCATCGGTGACGCCTTCACCGCGGCGTGGCCCGGCGTGCTGGTGGTGGCGAGCAACCCGGTCGACCCGCTGGTGACCGATCTGCAGCGCCGGACCGGGATCGACCGGCATCGTGTCCTTGGCTACACGATCAATGACACGCTGCGCTTCCGCTACGGCATCGCTGAGGCGCTGGGGGTGGCTCCGCATCGGGTGACCGCGTGGGTGCTCGGCGAGCACAGCGAACACTGCGCCCCGCTGTTCGGCGACATCCGCGTCGACGGCGCCCCGGTCGATCTCGACCACGCGCAGCGCGACGAGGTCCGCGACTACCTGCTGGGGTGGTATCCCCGGTGGGTGCGACTCGGGGTGCCGCGCACGTCCACCTGGACCTCCGGGCACGGCATCGCCGCCATGGTGCGCGCCATCGCCACCGGCGACGGCCAGATCTGGCCCGCGTCGGTGGTGCTCGACGGCGAGTACGGCATCACCGCAACCGCGATCAGCGTGCCAGCGCGGCTCGGCCCTACCGGGATACGGGAGCTGCTGCAGTGGCCGCTGCCGGAATCCGACCGGCGCACGATGCGGGCAGGCGCGGACTACGTCGACAAGGCGCTCGCCGAGATCGGAGCCCACCAGTGACGACACACACCGAAGCTTCCCCAGTGACACGCGAGACTCTCGACCTGCGCGATCGGCTGACCGCCAGCCACGGCGCGCACTACCTGCCCGGGATGCAGGCGCTGCTGCGACTGCCGCTGGAACAGGCCCGCCGCGACCGCGCCGCCGGGTTGCGCACCGGCACCTTCATCACCGGCTATCCCGGCTCCCCACTGGCCGGCTACGATCTGCAACTGCAGCGTCACCGTACGCTGCTCGATGAGCACGGCATCCGACACGTGCCCGCAGGCAATGAGGAACAGGCCGTGACCGCGCTGATGGGCACCCAGATGCTCGACGGCTACCCGCACGAG
>JBOHEL010000271.1:0-6916 GCA_050700995.1 Sciscionella sp.
CCACTGCGCGGGATCCGTGCCTTCACCATCCAGAGCGGCGAAGGCAATTCCATCTGGGTGAGCTATCCGGGCTATACGCACGAGCTTCACCTTAACCGCACACCCTCAGCGACCGGCCAGGTCATAGTCGTCAGCCGCTGACCGCGCTGTGCTCCCGCATGGCCTTGTAGGCCAACGCATCCGACAGCGCCAGCCAGCTCGCCTCCACGATATTCGGGTGCACGCCTACGGTGGTCCACTCCGACTCGTGGTCTGTTGACCCGACAAGCACCCTGGTAACGGCATCGGTACCGTGCGAATCGGTGAGGATGCGCACCTTGTAATCGGCCAGCGAGACCGCGTCAAGCCAGGGCAAATGCGGCACCAGCGCCTCGCGCAGCGCGGCGTCCAACGCGTGCACCGGACCGTTGCCCTCTGCCGTGGCTAGCACCCTCCGGCCACCGACGTACACCTTCACGGTCGCCTCGGCCACCACCGAGCCGTCGGCAGTGTGGTCGATGATCACGCGGTAGGACTCAAGGCTGAACGGCAGCACGTCCTCCGCCGGTTCGCCATCCGCGAGATTCCTGCGCAACAACAAATCCAGCGAGGCGTCGGCCGCCTCGAACGACCAGCCACGCGCTTCGAGTTCCTTCACCTCGCGCACCGAGGCATTCAACGCATCGGGCCGGCCGGCCAGGTCGATGCCAAGCTCACGTCCCTTGAGCTCAAGGCTTGCCCGGCCGGCCATCTCGGTGACCAGCACCCGCATGCCGTTGCCGACGCGGACCGGATCCATGTGGTTGTAGAGCTCCGGATCCACCTTGATCGCGCTCGCGTGCAGCCCCGCCTTGTGGGCGAAGGCCGACCCCCCGATGTACGCCTGGTGGGCGTCGGGGGCGATGTTCGCGATCTCGGCAATCGCATGGGAGACACGGGTCAACTCGGCAAGCGCCCCGGTCGGGAGCGCAGCCATGCCGAGCTTGGTCACCAGGTTCCCGATAACGGCGAACAGGTCGGCGTTACCGGCCCGTTCCCCGTAGCCATTGGCAGTGCACTGCACATGCGTCGCACCGGCCTGCACTGCGGCAAGCGAGTTCGCCACGGCACAGGAAGTGTCGTCCTGGCAATGGATCCCGACCCGGTAGCCGGTACGCGAGACCACTTCGGACACTGTCTCGGCGAGGCCGGTCGGCAGCTGCCCGCCGTTGGTGTCGCACAACACCGCCACGTCGGCGCCACCCTGCATCCCGGCCTCCAGCACTCGAAGCGCGGTATCCGCATCGAATGCGTAACCGTCGAAGAAGTGCTCGGCGTCGAGGAAAACGCGGCGCCCCTCCGCCACAAGGAACCGCACGGTATCGCCCACCATCGCCGCGGCCTCCGTGACATCGGTGCGCAGCGCGCGCTCGATATGCCTGCGGTCGGACTTGGCGACCAGAGTGATCACCGGTGCCTGGGAATCCAGCAGTGCACGCACCTGCTGGTCCTCCGCCGCTTTCGCGCCCGCTTTGCGCGTCGAGCCGAAGGCCACCAGCGCGGCGTGTCGCAGTTCCAGCTCACCAGCGGCGGCGCGGGCGAAGAACTCGGTGTCCTTCGGCATCGCGCCTGGCCAGCCGCCCTCGATGAAGCCGACGCCGAGGGAGTCGAGCAGCCTGGCGACCGCGAGCTTGTCCAGCACCGAGTAGGAGATGCCCTCACGCTGCGCACCGTCACGCAAGGTCGTGTCGTAGACGTGAAACGCGTCGCCGAGCGGAGTGTCGGTGGGTTCGATGCGGGTCATGCGGAGCGTCTCCTTGAACGGGTTCGGGCACAAAAAAACCTCCCGCGAATGCGAGAGGTCAGCGCGCCGGGTGCTTGTGGAGCACCTACCCGGCGCGCTCAGGAATAATGATCACCACGGACTGCGACATGACCGCTATCATGCCACACGCTCCCGTCCAATTACCAGCCAACGGACCTGTCTTCCCATATACTGGGTTTCCACTCGCCTCGTGCGGGTGCCGCGGGTGACTCAGTGCAGATTCTTGCTGGAGGACACCAATGCCGCCAGCCGATCGCCGATGGACTGGGTAGCGCCCGGATTCGCATGGTCGCGGGTGGCAAGGTCGAACGCCACCGAAGCGTCGATGCGCTTGCCCAGCTCCGGCTCGCCGAGATGAGCCAGCATCAGTCCGACCGAGAGCACCGCCGCGGTCGGGTCTGCGATGCCCTGGCCCGCAATGTCAGGAGCGGAGCCGTGCACCGGCTCGAACATGCTCGGGTTCTGCCTCGTCACGTCGAGGTTGCCACTCGCGGCGAGCCCGATTCCGCCGGTGACCGCGGCCGCGAGGTCGGTGAGGATGTCACCGAAGAGATTGTCGGTAACGATCACGTCATATCGTGCTGGGTCGGTCACCATGTGGATCGTTGTGGAGTCGACGTGCTGGTAGTTCACGGTGATGTCGGGGTACTCAAGCGAGACCTCCTCGACAACCCGTGACCACAGCGAGCCCGCGTGGGTGAGCACATTCGTCTTGTGCACCAGCGTCAGGTGCTTACGGGGACGGTTCGCGGCGCGGCGGAACGCGTCGCGCACCACCCGTTCCACGCCGAACGCGGTATTGATGCTGACCTCTGTGGCGATCTCGTGCTTGGTGTCCTTACGCAGCAGCCCGCCGTTTCCCGCGTAGAGCCCCTCGGTGCCCTCACGCACGATCACGAGATCGATCTCCTTGTTGTCCGCCAGCGGACTACGCACGCCGGGGAACAGCCTCGCCGGACGCAGGTTCACGTGGTGGTCTAACTCGAAACGCAGCCGCAGCAACAGACCCCGTTCGAGTATGCCGCTCGGCACGCTGGGATCGCCGACGGCACCGAGCAGGATCGCGTCGTGCTGGCGCAGCTCGCCGAGTACGGACTCCGGCAGCAACTCGCCGGTGGCATGCCACCTGGCCGCGCCGAGGTCGTACCGGGTGATCTCCACCGATGGCATGACCTCGGCGAGCACCTTCAGTGCCTCAGCGATCACCTCGGGTCCAATCCCATCCCCTGGGACAACCGCGAGCCGCATGCTCATACCTCCGGGCTACCGGTCCCATCGCCAGGACCTCATCGCGGGCAAGGCTACCGCCCGCACACGGCCACCGGTGGAACGGGCACGGCGACACCCGCCCCTCCCGCCATCCGGGAGTGATTGCTGAAAGTGGCTTTCAGGTCGTTGAGCCGCGCGAGAGTGGCTCTTGTGTCGCTCAACGACACAAGAGCCACTTTCAGCACAACACGCTCAGGCGAAGTCGACGGCTCGCACTGTGCGGGCACCGACGGCCGCGCCGATCGAGTCCAGCACGCCGCCGTCCACCGGGCGATCCACTCGCAACAGCATGAACGCGTCAGTGCCGTCCGTGGTCTGCGAGATCTGCGCCGCCTCGATGTTGATGCCTGCCTTGCCAAGCAGACTCCCGACAGTGCCCATCACGCCGGGGCGGTCGGGGTATTCCAGCAGCAGCACGTGTCCCTCGGCGCGCAGGTCGAAGTGCCTGCCGTTGACCTCGACCAGCTTCGGTACCTCGTCCAACCCGGTCAGCGTGCCCGACACGCTCAGCGTGCCACCGTCGGCCTGCGCCGCACGCACCGTGACCAGGCTGCGGTGGTTGGCACTCTCCGGCTCCTTCACCAGGTCAACCACTACCCCGAGCTCATCGGCCAGCCGTGGCGCGTTCACGAACGTCACCTGCTCCTCGACCGTGCTTGAGAACACCCCTCGCAGCGCGGCCAGTGGCAGCACCGTGACGTCCTCCGTCGAGAGCTCCCCTCGCACTTCGACGGTCACCGAGGACGGCGCCTTCGCGGCCAACGCGGACAGCACCATGCCAAGCTTCTGGGTCAGCGGCAGGTACGGCCGGACCTCCTCCCCAACCACACCGCCGGACTGCACGTTCACCGCATCGGGTACGAAATCCCCACGCAGCGCCAGCAACACCGAGCGCGCCACATCGGTCCCCGCCCGGTCCTGGGCCTCCGCTGTCGACGCTCCAAGATGCGGGGTGACGACAACCCTGTCCAGTTCGAACAGCGGACTCGACGTGGTCGGCTCGGCCGCGAACACATCGATGCCAGCACCACCGACCTGCCCGCTGCCGACGGCATCGGCCAGCGCCTGCTCATCGACAAGGCCACCGCGGGCGTCGTTGACGATGATCACGCCCCGCTTCGTCTCCGCGAGCTGCTTCGCGCCGATGAGCCCCTTGGTCTCCGGCGTCTTCGGCAGATGGATCGAGATGGTGTCCGCACGGGCGAGCAGCTCATCGAGCGGCAGCAGGTCGGCACCGAACTGTGCGGCGCGGGCCGCCGAAACGTACGGATCGTAGGCGACGAGTCTCATCCCGAAAGCGGCGAGCCGGTGCGCGACGAGCTGGCCGATCTTGCCGAACCCGATGATGCCGTGCGTCTTGCCCTGCAGCTCGACGCCGGAGAACGAACTGCGCTTCCACTCGCCGCCGCGAAGGCTGGCGTCGGCGGCGGCCACCCTGCGCGCCACCGCGAGCAGCAGCGCGATCGCGTGCTCGGCGGCCGAGACGATGTTCGACGTCGGCGCGTTGACCACCATCACGCCGCGCTCGGTAGCCGCGGGCACTTCGACGTTGTCCAGCCCGACGCCCGCTCGCGCCACGACCTTCAGCTTGCCCGCCGCGGCGAGAACCTCAGCGTCCACTGTGGTCGCCGAGCGCACCAGCAGCGCATCCGCATCCGCCACCGCTGACAGCAGCGCGGAGCGGTCGGTGCCGTCGACATTGCGGACCTCGATCTCGTCGCCGAACACCTCGAGGACGGAAGGGGCGAGCTTCTCTGCGATCAGGACAACGGGGCGGCTCGAATTGGTCACTGCGGCGCCTTTCGAAAAAGATTGGCTGGCGTGCTCCTACCGCCGGGAGTCTATCCGCGGCAGTGCCCGCACCCACAGGGACTTAGGTCCCGGTCACCATGGTTCGTCGAACTCGCCGTCCTTTGCGCCTGCGACGAACGCGTCCCATTCCGCCGGGGTGAAGACCAGCACCGTGCCATCGGGCTCCGCGGAGTTGCGCATGCAGACATACGTCACGCCGTCGGTATGAGGCACGAAAGCCAACTCGACGCCTCCTTCAACGGGATCGGGCTCACCGGCGAGCTGCCATTCCGCGTTCGTCAGATCAAGGTGCCCCCTGACGTGTGCCTTGTCGTCGTGGATCGGCGCGGTCCTGCGTCCCGTCTCCGCGTTCTCCCCTGCCATGCGATTCCTCCGTGACGATCCGTGGGTGCGTGACACCGTTCTAGCAGCGTCACGCACCCACGGATGTGAGGGCCCCTGGTGTCAGGCGGTCTCGGTGATAGGCCGGTCTACCCACGACATCATGCCGCGCAACTTCCCGCCGATTTCCTCGATCGGATGCTGCTTGCCCTGCTCACGCAGCCTGGTGAAGTTCGGCCTGCCCGCGTCGTCTTCGGCGATCCATTCCTTGGCGAAGCTACCGTCCTGGATCTCACGCAGAATCTTGCGCATCTCTGCCTTGGTGGCATCGTTGACGACCCTCGGCCCACGCGTCAGGTCGCCGTACTCCGCGGTGTCACTGCAGGAATAGCGCTGCCGTGCGATCCCGCCTTCGTAGATCAGGTCCACGATCAGCTTAAGCTCGTGCAGCACCTCGAAGTAGGCGATCTCCGGCTGGTAACCGGCGTTGACCAAGGTCTCGAACCCGGCCTGGATCAGGTGCGAGGTCCCGCCGCAGAGCACCGCCTGCTCGCCGAAGAGGTCGGTCTCGGTCTCCTCGGTGAACGTGGTCTTGATCGTGCCTGCCCTGGTGCCGCCGATTCCCTTGGAATACGCCAGGCCGAGCGCGAGCGCGTTGCCCGAGGCGTCCTGCTCCACCGCGACCAGGTTCGGCACGCCCTTGCCGTCGACGAACTGCCTGCGCACCAGGTGGCCGGGCCCCTTCGGCGCGACGAGCACGACATCCACACCTTCCGGCGCCTGGATGTAGCCGTACCTGACATTGAAGCCGTGGCTGAAGAACAACGCGTCGCCCGGCTTGAGATTCGGCGCGATGTCCTCGGCGTAGAGCGTGCGCTGCACGGTGTCCGGCGCCTGAATGGAGATCAGGTCCGCTTCCTTGGCCGCTTCGGCCGGGGGTAGCACCCGCAGGCCCTCTTCTTCGGCCTTCGCGCGGGACTTCGAACCCTCCTTCAGTCCAATTCGTACGTCCACACCGGAATCGCGCAAGCTGAGCGCGTGGGCATGGCCCTGGCTGCCGTAACCGAGAACGGCGACCTTGCGGCCCTGGATGTTGCCGAGATCGGCGTCGTCGTCGTAAAACACTTCCGCTGCCATGATGTTTTCGAACGTTCCCTTCGTATCTGGGTAGAACAGCCTGCCGGGGCGAGTCAGCGCACCGTGGTGGCCGTGATTGACCGGGCTCCCCTTCCGACGGCGACCCTTCCTGACTGCACCATCTCACGCACGCCGTACGGCTCTAACATCCGCAACAACGCGGACAGTTTCTCAGCGGTGCCCGTGGCCTCGATGGTCAATGCCTCCGGCGAGACGTCGACCACCTTGGCGCGGAACATCTGCACCGTCTCGAGTACCTGGGTACGCACCGTGGCATCCGCACGCACCTTGACCAACAACAGTTCCCGCTGCACCGACGCAGCCGGTTCCAGCTCGACAATCTTGATCACGTTGATGAGCTTGTTGAGCTGCTTGGTGACCTGCTCCAGCGGCAACTCCTCGACCGAGACGACGATCGTCATCCTGGACACCTCGGCGTTCTCCGTCGCGCCGACCGCAAGGGATTCGATGTTGAAACCGCGCCGGGAGAACAGCCCCGAGACCCTGGCGAGGACACCGGGCTTGTTCTCCACCAGCACGCTCAATGTGTGTGTGGACATCAGGCATCATCCTCGTCGAACAGCGGGTGAAGTC
>JBOHEL010000272.1:0-6842 GCA_050700995.1 Sciscionella sp.
GTGAGAGGCCCGCGGGCACGGTGACCGTACCGCGCCCGGCGTCGATACGGACATCACTCGCTGAGGCTGCCAGCGACAGTTGCACATCGCGTGCCACAGCGATTCCGGTGAACGAGTGACCCGAGCCGACCACCTTGATACGCAAACCGTCGCGGGCCGCGTGCTTGACGGTATCGGCGATCTCCCCGGCATCACGGGCACGCAGTACCTGGCGGGGCGCGACCCGCTGGTTGCGGCCCCAATTCGTCCACACCATCAGACGCCCCCTCCTGTCCCGTCAACTACCGCGCGGACGTCCGGCGGCGCGCCCGCGACCGACGCCGCGCCGGTACCAGCGTTTGGGCCCGCTTGCACGCCCGCCGAGCCTCGCCGCAGCCGCCAGTGCAGACCGGCGACGTACCACACCGCGATCAGCGCCAGCCCGCCAAGCACAACGTAATCCGCGCCGCGGAAGTCCGGTGGCAGTGTCAGCGCCAGCACGACCGCGACCAACCACACCAGCGCGCCCACGAACACCGGAACCCGCCAGCGCCCCAGCGTGAATGCGGCCGGCTCCGATGCCAGGCTTCGGCGCCGCACCGCGTACGCCACCACGGTCAGCAGGTACACCAGATACGGCACCAGCGCGGTCGCTCCCACCAGCGTGCCGAAGGCGTTCCCGTCGGCGTAGCCGTAGCCCATCAGGGCAAGGCAGACCAGTAGCGACGCGATCAGCGCGGGCAGCGGTGTCTTGGTGCGGGCGTTCACCCGGCGCAGCAGCGACGAGAGCGGCAGCACGCGATCGCGCGCCATCGCGAAGATCAGGCGCGAGTTCGCCGCGGCCGCGACCACGGTGAGCGCGAACATCGAGAACACCACCACCACGAGGAAGATCTTGGTCACGACCGGACCCAGCCAGTACGACGCGATGTCGGCCAGTGGCACCGGCGACCGTTGCGCGGCGGCGAGATCCGGTATCGCCACGGTGAAACCGATGAGGGCCACCATGCCGAGCACGCTGGAGACCACCACCGCGATGATCATCGCGCGAGGCACCGTGCGGCGGGCGTCCACGGCCTCCTCCGCCATGTCCGCGGCGGCCTCGAAGCCCACCAGCGTGTACACACCGATCAGCGCGGCCAGTATCGCCGCGTACCAGAGCGGCTGATGAAACATGCCATGATCGTTGGCGAGGAAACCGATGCCGTGGCCGGACGGCTTGGCTCCGGCGACCCACAGGAAGAACACCACCACGCTGAACGCCACCACACCGATGATCTCGGTGAAGACGGCGATGTTGTTGACCCTGGCGGCCATCTGCACGCTGACGATGTTGACCAGGTACGCGATCACCAGCAGGACCACCGCGATGAACAGCAGCAGCCGCTCGTTCCCGGTGTTCCAACCGAAGATCTCCGCAGTCAACGGCGCCGCGCCGAGCAGCATGATGCCCGGCAACCCGACCGCGCCGTAAAGGATGCCGAGCCCACCGACCAGGTACCCGTAGCGCGAGCCCACCAGGCGCGCGCCCCACTGGTAGTTCGCACCGGCCAGCGGGATGTGGGTGGCGAGTTCCGCGAGAACCAGCGCGACCAGCACCTGTCCGACGGCTGCCAGCGGCCAGAGCCAGATACTCGCCGGGCCGAGATGCGCGAGGCCGAAGCCGTAGTTGAGGAAGATCCCGGTGGTGATGGACACGATGGAAAAGGCGACGGCGAAAAGCGCGAACTTCCTGAGCACACGCCGAAGTTCCTGGTGGTAGCCGAAGCCGCCGACCGGTGGTTGATCGCGCGCCGCGCTGTTCGGACTGGGGGTGATGGCCATGTGGCTCTCCAGGGGAGGCGGAAGACCTGTACGTGAAGCGTGATGCACGTCACCAAACTTTGTCAAGCGTCCCGGTCAATTGACCCACTTTGTCTGCGGCACTAGGCTGGGGTCAGCCTGCGGAAGGGAGAGCCATGCCGCGCGTGCCAGCCGACGACCGACGGCGCCAGCTCATCGCCGCCGCGTTCCGGGTGATCGGTCAGGATGGTTTCGCGGCGGCGACCACTCGTCGGATCTGCGCCGAGGCCGCCGCGCCGCTGGCCGCGTTCCACTACTGCTTCTCCTCCAAGCGGGAACTGCTCGACGCGCTCGCTACCCAGGCCATGGAAGAGATCGCCGACGCGCAGCGCGCCGCACCGTTGGCCGGGCAGCCAGCCGGTGCCGCACTGCGGGCGTCGCTGCGGTCCTACTGGAGCACGGTAGAAGCCGATCCCGGCAGGGAACTCGTGCTGTACCAACTCACCCAGCACGTACTCCGGCACCCCGAGATGGCCGCCATCGCCGAGCGCCAGTACACCAGCTACCGGGACACCGCGGTCGCGATGCTCTCCGAGGTCGCCGCGGTGGCAGGCGTGCGCTGGAGTCGACCGCTGGGACAACTGGCGCGGATGGTCGTTGTGGTCACCGACGGCGTCACGCTCGCCTGGCTCGTTGACCGTGACAGCGACGCCGCCCTGCACGCGCTTGACGCGTTCGCCGACCAGCTGGCGGTGCACGCGGTCCCTACTGATCAGCGAGAACTCTCCGCGTAGTGTCTTGGCTCGCCGGCGATGGACTCCCTCTCGCGGCTACCGAACATCAGGAGCGGGTGCGCGCTGCCGCCAACGCGTTGTCCAAGGCCGAGTTGGACCGGCTCCCGCTCATCGACCCGACCGCGACCGAACGACGAGGACGCGGCCCGCCCACTACCCGGAACGCTTCCGGTTCAGGAACTGCGACATGAACCGCTGGGGTTCGCCGGTGTCGAACGCGGCGCCGAACGCCCGCACGCTGTCGGTGATGGCCTGATCGAGTGACACCTGCTCCCAACCGCGCAACAGTCGCTTCTGTTCGCGGATCACGGCGGGCCCTAACTCGCAGAATCGTTGCGCGGCGCGCGCGACCGCACCATTGAGCTCGGACGGTTCGCAGACGGTGGTCAGCAGCCCCCACGACAATGCGGTCGACGCGTCGATCTGCTCTCCGGTGAGCATCATCGACGTCGCCCGCCCGGCTCCGATCAGCCGGGGAAGCAGCGCGGCGTGAATGACCGAAGGGATTCCGACGGCCACCTCGGGCATGCCGAAGCGCGCGTCGCTACTGCTGATCCGCAGGTCGCAGGCCGCGGCCACCTCGAGCCCGCCACCGAGGCACCAGCCGGGAATTCGCGCGATCACCGGTGTCGGAAAGTGGCGGAATGTCTCACACATCGTCATCAGGCGGCCGATGAACGCCTCCGCCGTCGTACGGTTCAGCGCGGACATCTCGTGGATGTCCGCGCCGCCGATGAATGCCCTATCTCCCTCCCCGCGTAGCACAAGGACGCGTACCTCGGCGTGGCTGCTCAGCTCGACCGCCGCCGCCGTCACCTGCTCCATGACACTCGTGTCGAGGATATTCAAGGGTTTGGCATTGAGTATCGTGAGCGTCGCGACCCCGTGTTGGTCCAGGGTACCGATCGCATGGTCGGTTCTCGTGATCTCGGGCATGGCAGCTTCCCCTTCGGAGTCGCGTACGGGTGACACAGGGTTTCTTGACAGGAGTGGACGTGAGGGGACTATGAAGCTCGGGTTCGGTGCACCGGTCGCGGGTGCGTGGGCAGGACCGGAAACGTTGGAGCGCTTCGCAAGGCGCGCGGAGGAATGTGGATACCACGAGCTGTGGACGTTCCAAAGGCTGCTCATTCCGGAAGACCCCGACACGATCGCGCCGGTGTATCACAGCGTGCTCGACCCGCTGCTGTCGCTCACTTATGCCGCCGCGCATACCTCCCGCATCCGACTCGGCGTTGCCCTGGTGAACCTACCTTTCATATCGCCCACCTACCTCGCGAAAGAGACCGCCACCTTGGACGTACTGTCCTCCGGTCGGTTGGATCTCGGGTTGGGGCTCGGTTGGTCGCAGGATGAGTTCACCGCCACCGGTGCCTCGACCGCGCGGCGGGCGGCCCGCACCGCCGAGTACGTCGCGGTGCTGCATACCCTCTGGGCGGACGATGTCAGCCAGTTCGACGGCGAGTTCTACACCGTGCCGCCAAGCAGGATGGCGCCGAAACCGGTGCAACGGCCCGGTCCGCCGGTGCTGCTCGGTGGGGTGGTGCCGGCCGCGCTGGCCAGGGCCGGACGTATCGCCGATGGTTGGATGAGTCGGAGTCGGACGGACCTGTCGGCTATCGGATCGCAGATCGAGACAGTGCGCGAAGGTGCGCGTGCCGCGGGTAAGGATCCGGATGCCGTGCGTATCGTCTGCCGGGGCGTGGTTGACGCGCGCACCGACGGCGTCGCGGGCGCGGATCGACCACGCCTGTCTGGCTCGTTCCAGCAGATCCGCGATGACGCGGACTGGCTCGCCGAACAAGGTGTCACCGAGCTGTTCTACGACCTGAACTACGACCCGCTGATCGGCGACCCGCAGGTCGAGCCTTCGGCCGCGGTGCAGCGCGCCGATGAGATCATGGAAGCACTGGCCCCCTCGCGGAGCACGTGATGGTTCGACGATGACGGCGGGTGGCGTATGTGGACGAGGCCCAACCGCCCGCATGAGTCGTTACTCGGATCCGGCGTCAAGGTCTATGCCGCGCCCGCGGGTGTGTGCGCCCCCGCTCCGGGGTCGTCGGTGTCCTCGTCGTTACCGGTGCTCGCGACTAGTTCGCGGACCCTGGCGGCGGGTAGCCGCACGGTGACACCCCACCACAACACGACGGCGCTGAACACGGCGAGCAGTGGGAAGCTGACGGTGGTGGTGATGATGCCCGCACCGCCACCGAAGCTGCCGAGCGCCGAGATGACACCGAGGCCGACAAGCTAGCCCACCATCCAGGAAAACGCGCGCGGTTCAAGGTGCCGCGCCGGTCCCTGCCTGGCGACCGTGTAGGCGGCGAGCAGCGCGTAGCCGATACCGATCGCGACGAACATCTTCCAGTCTGTCCGCCAGCCGACCCAGTACACCAGCAGGTTGGAAGCGTAGAAGGCCAGGAAGCACAGTACGGTCGCCGAGGGCAGCCGGAACGGCCGAGGTTGCTCGGGCAGCTCGCGCCGCAGCGACAGCAGGGCGACCGGCCCGGTGCCGAACGACACCACGTTCGCGGCGGTAAGGAAGGCGGCCAGCTTCTGCCACCCGGGGAACGGCAGGAAGATGAGCAGGCCCGCCAGGAATGTCAGCACCACGCTGATCCACGGGAGGCCACGGGTGGAGGTTCGGGTCAGCCCGCTCGGGGCGGTGCGGTTTCGGCCCATAGCGTACGAGATTCGCGCGGTCACCGTGGTGTAGATCAGACCGGTGTCGGCTGGGGAGATGAACGCATCGGCGTAGAGCACACCGGCCAGCCAGGTCAATCCCAGGATCTGCGACAGGCTTGCCAGTGGCCCGAAGTCGTTGCTGAAGTGCAGGTTCGCCCAACCACCGCGCAGCGCCCCTTCGGGAACGGCGCCGATGAATGCCGTCTGCACCAGCAAGTAGGCAACCAGCGCGATAGCGAGCGAGCCGAGGATCGTCAGCGGTACGGTGCGTTGCGGGGCGCGGCTCTCCCCCACCAGTTCGATGCCCTGGCGGAATCCGGAGTAGGAGAAGGCGATCCCCGCGGTGGCCACCGCCGCGAACACGCCGTGCGCGCCGTATGGAGCGAACCCGCCCGCGCTGCTGAAGTGACCCGGGTGGAACGCGAGCACGAAGAACGTGGCCACGAACACCGCGATCACGGCGAGCTTCCACCACACGACGACGGTGTTGGCGCGTGCGAACACCCGCACACCCAGCAGGTTACTGTGCCGGTAGATACTAATCCGACCAAAAGTAAGTCAACACCGCTGGTAGAGCCATGATCGGCGTCGACTTACTTTTGATCTCCTTAGAGGCTCCGGCAGTAGATGCTCGGGAATGGTTGTGTCTGCCCCGGTGCAGGGGCAGGCACGGGCGTAGGTGATCATGAAGGTGCTAACGCTACGTGATCACTGGAGTGCCCGTGCCTGCCGTGCCATCTTGCCTTATCGATCCTCTCTTCGCTGAACTGGAGGCCCTGCTCGGGGAGCAACCCGAGTTCGCCGCGACGCATCCCTGGGGATGTCATCGCCGCAGGATTCCCCACCGGGTCGTGTTCGAGCACATTGTCGCGGCGATGGTGCACGGGTCGGGATACGAGGTGATCGCTTCGGCGGGATGTTCGGATCGCACGATCCGCCGCCGGTTGGCCGAATGGGCCGAGAAAGGCCTCGGGCAGAAGCTTCACCAGCTCGCACTGGCCGCCTACGACAAGATCGTCGGGCTGGAACTTCATGACCTGGCCACCGATGGCTGCATCACGAAAGCGCCGTGCGGTGGGGACAAGGCCGGCCCCTCACCGGTGGATCGCCGCAAAGGCGGCCTGAAACGGTCGGCGACCACCGACGCCGCAGGTGTCCCGCTGGGGCTCGTCTCCGCGGGCGCCAACCGGCATGATTCACCGCTGCTCGAACCCACCATCAAGAACACGAAACAGCAAGTCGGCAAACTTCCCGAAAAGCCAGTGATGCACCTAGACTCCGGCTACGACGGCCAACCCAGTCGGGACGTACTGGCCGCCCACGACATGATCGGCGAGATCGCCAAGAAAGGGATCCCCAGCCCCATCCAGGTCGGAAAACGTTGGGTAGTAGAACGAACGCACTCCTGGATGAACAACTACGGCAAACTCCGCCGCTGCACCGACCGCGACGGCACCATCATCGACTTCTACCTCCACCTCGCCGCAGCCTTCGTCACCGTCCGTTGCCTCATCCAGGCCGCCCGCCACACCCACCGATGGGACACCCGCCCCACCACCCGCCGCCTCAAATAACCCTCAACTGCCGGAGCCTCTTAGGCGC
>JBOHEL010000273.1:0-6839 GCA_050700995.1 Sciscionella sp.
GTGTTGCCCTGGGTCGGCGTTGTGGCCTGATCAGTTGACGCAGGCCGGGCCGCTACCGCTGTCGGTAATCGGTTTTTGGGTCGGATGCGCTGGTGCGTTGCTCGTGGTGCTCGCTGACCCTGCGGAGGTCTCACCGCCGGTGGATCCTGGGCCTGTGTAGCCGGTACCGAGGAAGACCCGCACATGACCGGTGGTGATGCTGTCGTCCTGTTCGAGCGTCATATTCCCGCCGAGTGCCTTCGCCACCTGCGCCGCATGGTTTTTCTGCCCGGAGGGGTACCGCACGATCGACTCGCTGCGGGAACTGGCATTGCCGGTATCGCCCTTGGTGAAGCCCTGATCACCGAGCGCGGTAAGCACCTGGCTCGCCATCCCGGTGACCCCTGCCGCGTTTCGCACCTCCACGGTGATGCCGGAGTGCGACGCCGAGTTCGATGCCTGTCCTGACGGTTTCGCCTGTTGCGATTTCTTTTGAGGTCCATCGGTCTGTTGTTTGAGGTATGCCTGCACTTGCGAGGGGTCGACCTTGACGTACTTGCCGTACGCCGGGCTGTCCGCGTCGATGTTCACCACCGGCATCGTGGTGAACTGGAGCTTGCCGGAGGTCAAGCTCTGCATCTGCTGCGCGAAGTGCACCAGATCCCAGCCCTGGTCCACCACGATGGCCTTTTTGACCGCGTCCATCAGGCTGCTCAGCCGTGATGGGTTGGTGAGGATGCCCGCCGAGAGCACCTTGTGCGCCATGCTGGCGAGGAACGCCTGCTGGCGCCGTTCTCGCTCCAGGTCGGTGCTCCCACCTGGGATGTTGTGCCGCTGCCGCACGAAGGCGAGCGCCTGCGCGCCTGAGACGTCCTGGATACCCTTATGGAAATGCGCTCCCGAGTAGTAGGGATCGCTGACGTCCTGCTTGAGGCACACCGGTACGCCGCCGATGGCCTGCGAGATGTCGTAGAAGCCGACCAAATTGACCTGTGCGAAATGGTCGATTGTCACGCCGGTGAGCTCTTCGACTGTCTTGATCAGTTCCTTGGCGCCTGCCTGGTTCGACTGCACATCGAGCGTCGCGGGGTCCGTGATGCCCTTGGCCCGCAAATCTCGCAGCGCGGTGTTCTTCGCGGCCCCGTAGGCAGAGTTGATCTTGCCCTTGCCGTATCCCGGCCGATCGACCACTGAATCACGAGGTATGGACACACCCGTCGCCTTGCTGCCGTTGTTGGGGATGTGCACAAGAATCATGGTGTCGGTGTTCACTTCACCCTGGTTGCTGCCGGCGTGGAGCTGGGCGAGCACCTTGGGATCGAGCTGATGGCCCTGTGCATCGGTGCGGGAATCCATGCCGACCAGCAGCACATCGACCGCGCCGTCCGCGGGTGCGGTGCCACCCGACTGCGAGTCGAGCACATTCGCGGTCGTGAGGCCGTTGTTGATACCGCCGAGGGTGGCCCATGCGTAACCGGTCAGCCCGACGACCAGTACCGATACGAGCACCAGAAGGGACTTCGCGGTCCGAAGCGCCGGGTGACGTGGTGGCGGAGGCGGTGCGGTCCGACCTCGGGGCGGGCCTGGTGGACGGGTGCCGGTGCCGGACGCGCCTGGCGCGGCGGAACGCCTCCTGCCAGTACTGTTCGCAGCCACTCTGCTGCTCGCCGTTCTACTGTTCTCTGCCCGGCCGGTACCGGTTCTGCCCGCGGTGCCATGCCGGGCTGCCTGCTCGCCTTGCGTCCGCCGGTTGGCCTGGCCACGGGAGGCAGCCGATGGCCTCCCGTCGCTGCGGGAGGGGCGGCGGGGTGCGGAGTCGGATGGCACCGCGCCAGGTGGTGTGCTGTGGCGGGGCGGCGCGCTGTGGCGGGGCGACTGCTGTTGTCGGGGTGGCTGCTGCTGGCGCGGTGGCTCGCCATGGCGTGCGGGGGGCGGAGGTGCGCTGCGGCGAGGGGTTCCGCCGCTGTCCTGCGGCCGCATGGGATGGCGCGGTGCCGCGCGGCGGTCAGCGGGAGGGGGCGTGAGATCGCCCTGCCGGTTGGAGAAGTTGGGGGGTGGGGGCATGCGTCGGGCACCCGAGCCCCTCGGCTCGCTGTCGCGAGCGGAGGGTCCTGGTGGCGGTACTGCCCGGCCGTGGGGATCAGCAGGATCACGTGGCCGCCGTGGGCGGTCCTCCACACTGCCCTCCTTACCCGGTTCGGCCCACGCCGTTACCTGCGTGTTACAGACTTAGACGCGTCGGGCCCCTTTTGGTTGCCAACAGGGTGACACAAAGCGTGGTAACAATGGCGTGAGAGCTACCTGTGGTGAGTCGGCTCACCGAGCCCGCGCTCAGTTCGGTGAGCTGCGCGGGTGGCCGCGGCGGGTCGCCTCGCGCATCGGGTAGACTGCGATATCGGTTCTGCACCCGTCGATCTCCCGTCCGCACCGGGTACGTCGCGGCCGCCGAGTGGAGCACAGCGGGGCAGCGCCGGCTTTCGCCAGTGACCCCCGGGGTGTAGCGCCGGTGGCATGGCCACGAACTTGCAGGTGAGCGGTGTCCGCTAGCCTGCTCACGAGCTAGCCGTTGGATATGAGGGGTCTTAACAGATGGCACCGAGGCAGAAGAAGACGTTCGAGGCGACCCTCGAGCTTGAGGCGGGCAACGCCGCGATGGTCGACCTGGGCAAGATGCTCGGCCCGACCGGCGTCAACACGCGTGGCGTGAAGCAGGAGTACGACGAGGCGACCTCGGCAAGCCGTGGCGACGTCGTGCCCGTCGTGATCACGGTGTTCGAGGACCGCAGCTACAACCTGCGCTACAAGACCCCGCCGACGAGCTTCCTGATTCGCAAGGAGCTCGGCATCAAGGCAGGCTCGCAGACACCGGGTCACACCTCGGTGGCCACGATCACGCAGGCTCAGTTGCGCGGCATCGCAGAGCGCAAGCAGCCCGACCTGAACGCAGGTGATCTGGACGCGGCCGCCAAGGTTGTCGCAGGCTCCGCACGTTCCATGGGCATCAAGGTCAGCGGCTGATCCGCTAGGCCACACGACACCACGAGCCCGGGCCGGTCACACCGGCCCGGGCTCGCGCGTATCCGTAGCTGCGAGTTGCCCCGGCGAGACCGCAACGGTGCTCGGCCTAGACTGACTGGCCGTGGCAGGGCGCATCCGGGACAGCGACATCGCGGCCGTGCGTGATCGCAGCCGCATCGACGAGGTCGTCACGGATTACGGGATCACACTGCGCAGGGCTGGAGGCGGCGCATTGAAGGGCCTGTGCCCGTTCCACGATGAGAAGACACCGTCGTTCAACGTCCGGCCCACACACGGCACCTTCCACTGTTTCGGATGCGGTGAGGGCGGCGATGTGATCGCGTTCGTGATGAAGCACGAGCACCTGAGCTTCGTGGAGTCGGTGCAACGGCTGGCCGACCGCGGCGGGCTACAGCTGACCTTCGAGGGCGGCGGTGCCAGCGTGCAGCGGGATCGTGGTACCCGCACCAGGATGCTGGAGGCCCACCGCGCGGCCGCCGAGTTCTACGCCGAGCAGTTGCGCAGTCCTGAGGCCGCCAAAGCCAGGGATTACCTCAAGGAACGCGGCTTCGACGAGGCGGCGGCAGCGACCTTCGGGTGCGGTTTCGCGCCATCGGGGTGGGACAAGCTGACCAAGCATCTGCTGGGCCGTGGTTTCGAACTTGACGAGCTGTACAAGTCACAGCTGTCGAGGGAGGGCAGGCAGGGCCCGATGGACCGGTTCCACCGGCGGCTGCTGTGGCCGCTGCGCGACCTCGGCGGGGACGTTGTCGGGTTCGGTGCCCGTCGCCTCTTCGACGACGATCCGATACAGGCCAAGTACCTCAATACCAGCGAGAGCCCGATCTTCAAGAAGTCCCAGGTGCTCTTCGGTATCGACCTGGCGAAGCGGGAGATCGCCAAGCGGCGCCAGGCAGTGGTGGTCGAGGGCTACACCGATGTGATGTCGATGCATGCCGCCGGTGTGCCGACCGCGGTGGCCTCCTGCGGGACCGCGTTCGGCGAGGAGCATATGGGCGTGCTGCGCAGGCTGCTGATGGACGACAACTTCTTCCGAGGCGAGGTGATCTTCACCTTCGACGGCGACGAGGCCGGGCAGAAGGCGGCGCTGAAGGCGTTCGAGGGTGATCAACAGTTCGCCGGGCAGACCCACATCGCGGTGGCGCCGGATGGCATGGACCCCTGCGAGCTGCGGCAGGCCAAGGGGGATGCCGCGGTGCGCGATCTGGTGGCGCGGCGGACACCGCTGTTCGAGTTCGCGATCCGCAGCGTGCTCACCGGATACGACCTCGACTCGGTCGACGGCCAGGTGGCCGCCCTGCAACGCACAGTCCCGCTGGTCGCACACATCAAGGAGACGGACAAGCGCGACGGTTACGCCACGCAGTTGGCGTACTGGGTGGGTTGGCAGGACGCGGCGACCGTAGTGCGGCGAGTGCGGGAAAGTGCGGGCGGCACTAAGCCCGCACGCAAGGCGCCAACGCCCGCCGACGCGGCGGGCACCACGGGGCCTCCCCGGCCGAACTCGCGCGATCCCAGGTTGTGGCCACAGCGCGAGGCGCTGAAGGCCGCGCTGCAGGAGCCGGTGCTGGCAGGCCCGTACTACGACGGGCTCCCGCAGGACGTGTTCACCCACCCGGCTTACCGCGCGTTGCATACCGCGATACTGGCCGCCGGGGGAACGTCGTGTGGGCTGGCTGGGCCCGCGCTGGTAGACGCGGTGTCGCAGCAGTGCGCGCAGCAGACGCTGCGATCGCTGCTCACTGAGCTGTCGGTGGAATCGTTACAGGCAAGGGCGGAGCCGGACGAGCGCTATGTCGGGAGTGTGCTGGCGCGGTTGCAGGAGGGCCTGGTGGCGCGCCAGATCGGGGAGCTGAAGTCCAAGCTGCAGCGGATGTCGCCGGTCGAGGACGCCGAGGAGTACCGCGCACTGTTCGGCGACCTGGTAGCGCTGGAGCAGTATCGCAAGGCGCTGGGTGATCAGGCTGCCGGGGCGCTGGGGTGAGCTGGCTTGGCCGGTTGCGTCGCGGAGGTCTCCCCGAGGGATTCTCCGAGCGGTTGGCGTCCGAGGAACAGCCGCTCGCGGCAGCGGGTGAGTTACTGGCCACCTCGCGTGGACTGTGGGTACCCGTGGGCGGATGCCATCGGCGCATCGGCTGGCACCTGATCAGCAAGGCGGTGTGGCGGGATGGTGTGCTCACCGTTGTCGAGGCGAGGGAAACCGGCACCGTTGCGGGCGTCGTGCTGCTGCGAGATCTGCCGCCGCAGCGGTGGCCGCTCGCCGAGCCGGGAAAGTTGCCGGAGGCGGTGCGGCGGCGGGTGACCGAATCGGTGCGGTCGTCGCATCATCGGGAGTTGCCCGGTGGCGGTGCCTGGGTCGTGCAGCGGAAGGTTCCCGGTGTCGGTGGGGTGACGTTGCAGGTGCGGGCCGAACCCGGTACCGAGGCGCGTGCGGTCAGTGTGCTGGCGGAGCAGGTCGCCGACGGCGTGCGGCGACTGCGCGAGCAGTAACGGCGCCACCGGACCGGTTATGCAGTACAGTCGTACTGTATGATGTCGGAGGCGAGTATGTGGGATCCCGTCAAATATCTGGACTTCGCCGATCACCGTGGGCGGCCGTTCTACGACCTGATCAGCAGGGTTGGCGCTCCCGACCCGCGTCTGGTAGTTGACCTCGGTTGCGGCCCGGGAACCCTCACCGGGGCATTGCGGGAGCGGTGGCCGGGAGCGACGGTGCAGGCACTGGACTCCTCGCCGGAGATGGTGGCGGCGGCGCGGGGGCGCGGAATCGCCGCCGAGGTCATGGATGTCGCGGCATGGCGGCCGCCCGAGGACGCCGACGTGGTCATCTGCAATGCCGTGTTGCAGTGGGTACCCAAGCACGAGGAGTTGTTGCGGCGCTGGGTAGGCGAGTTGCCTGCGGGGGCGTGGCTGGCATTTCAGGTGCCGGGGAATTTCGGCGCTCCCTCTCATGCCATCGTCCGTGAGCTGGCTGCCGGGCCGCGGTGGCGGTCGGAACTTGCGCAGACCACGCTACGTGGGGAGGATGCCGTGCTGCAGCTGGACGGCTACGCGGCCATGCTCACCGCGGCAGGGGGCCTGGTGGATGCCTGGGAAACCACTTACCTGCAACGGCTTTCCGGCGAGGACCCGGTGCTGGAGTGGATCAGTGGGACCTCGCTGCGGCCGGTCAAGGCGGCGCTGCCTGGAGATCGGTGGGCACAGTTCCGCGCAGACCTCGCACCCAGGTTGCGAGCAGCTTATCCTCGCAGATCCGACGGTGGCACTTGGTTCCCGTTCCGCCGGATCTTCGTGGTGGCGCGGGTGCCCGCGCCCCTCAGCGGCGGCGCCGCTTGAACTTCTCGCCGACCTTGGCCCGAGCGATACCCGCGGCGCCTTGCACCATGGGGTGATCGATCGCCTTGTGGTAGGCGCGGACGATCTGCTCGTAGCGTTCACGTCCGGCTCGGGAGCCGAGAACGTACCCGGTGGCTACGCCGAGCAGGAACAGTTTCATCGGCTCGTCTCCTTCCAGACCCGTCCCGGTAACCTGCCTTCATCTTTCCCCATCGCGGCCGGGTTGGCAGAGGGGGTGCACTCCAGGCGCGCCGTGCGTGCGCTAGAGTTACCGCCGACCGGGTCACCCCGGCCGCTACTGAAGCACAACTGAAGACCGATCCCCCATAGCTCAATTGGCAGAGCATTCGGCTGTTAACCGGAGGGTTGTTGGTTCGAGTCCAACTGGGGGAGCTCCGCTTCTGGTCACAGCCTTGATCACCGTCCTCAATGGATAACGACAAGATCAAAGGTCCACAAACGGTTCACTGGTTTCCGCGATTTTG